>NZ_AJFC01000065.1:0-35634 GCF_000256505.1 Rhodococcus sp. P14
CTCGACCTCGAGGACGCCGTGCCGGCGGCCGGCAAAGCCGCCGCACGGGGTCACGTCGTCGAATGGCTGCGCGGCGGTGGCCGTGCCTGGGTGCGGATCAACGACGCCACCACCGTGCACTGGGCCGACGATCTCGCCGCGCTCGCCGCGGTTCCCGGCCTGCAGGGCGTGATGCTCGCCAAGACCGAAAGCGGCCAGCAGGTCGACGCCACCGCCGCTCAGTTGCCGCCCGGAACCCGCATCCTCGTGCTCATCGAGTCGGCGGTGGGCCTCGAGGCCACGCCCGAGATCGCCCGCGCCGACGGGACGTTCCGGCTGGCTTTCGGCAGCGGCGACTTCCGCCGCGACACCGGAATGGACGACTCCCCGCTCGCGATGGCGTACCCGCGTTCCCGCCTGGTCGTGTCGAGCCGGGCGGCCCGCCTGCCCGGTCCCGTCGACGGACCGTCGCTGACCGACGACCCCGAGGTTCTCGAGCGGGAGGCGAAGCTGACCGCCTCCATGGGAATGACCGGGAAGCTGTGCATGACCCCGGCCCGGGCACCGTTCGCCAACGCCGCCCTGAGCCCCAGTTCCGACGAGGTCGGCTGGGCCCGCGACGTGATCGACACACTCGGGGAGGACGGCCGCGGTGTGCGCGACGGCAGTGACCTGCCCCGCCTGGCCAAGGCCAAGAGGATCAGCGAACTGGCCCGGGTGTTCCGCATCCGGGGCACCCACCACCGGTAGGTTCGCGGCCCCGGCAGGTTCGCGACCCCCGGCAGGTTCACGGCACGGTCAGGCGATCTCCAGTCCCCGGGGCTTGCGGCGCACGTGCAGCCGGTAGCGCACCGTGAGGGCGGTGCCTGCCGTGCCACGCACCGCGCGCTCGGCCACCCGCGGGCCGAACTCGATGCCGAGTACGCGCTCGAGCGTGGCGCGGTCCGGGAAACGCCACTCCGTGTCGAGCCGGCGCAGGTCGAAACCTTGGGCGTCGAAGAACGCCTCGACTGTGCGCGGGTCGTAGTGCGGCAGGTCCGCGCGCATCCATTCGCCGTACGGATGGGCGGTCGCGTCGAGATCGACGATCGCGAGGGCGCCGCCGGGCCGCAGCACGCGCATCGCCTCGGCGATACCTGCCCCGCACCCGGGACCGAAGAAGTACGCGGTACGGGCGTGCACGAGGTCCACGCTGCTGTCCGCGAGCGGCAGGTGCTCGGCCGAACCGGTCTGCACTCGCACGCCCGGTTGGCCCCGCATCCGTCGCCGTGCCAGTTCCACCAGCGGCGGGTGCGGTTCGACACCGGTCACGGTGCGCGCCGCGGCCGCGAACATCGGCAGGTGGAAGCCGGTGCCGCAGCCCACGTCGACCACGTCCCGACCGGCCCAGTCGTATGCCTCGCGCAGCGCCGTGTACACGACGCCGTGGACGTCCTGGGCGCGGTTCTCTTCCTCGTAGACCTCCGGCCAGTGCCAGATGTTGGGGCTGGGCACCACCCCGTGCGTGTCGGACCGCTGCCTTCTCGTCACCGGCCTAGACGAAGGCCCCGAGGACGAGCCAGGTGACGAACGCGGACGGCAGGATGGAGTCCAGCCGATCCATGATCCCGCCGTGGCCGGGCAGCAGGGTGCCCATGTCCTTGATGCCGAGATCCCGTTTGACCTGCGACTCGATCAGGTCGCTCGCCGTGGCCGTGGCGGCGAGCACGACGCCGAGGAGCACACCGATCCACCAGGCGGCGTCGAGCAGCAGGGTCACCGTGAGCACACCGGCGACGGTGCAGGCGAGAACCGAGCCGCCGAAACCCTCCCAGGACTTCTTCGGGCTGATCGCGGGCGCCATCGGGTGCTTGCCGAACAGCACCCCGGACGCGTATCCGCCGACGTCGGATGCGACGCACACGATCATCAGGCAGAACACCCGGGCGGCACCGTCGTCCTCGAGGACCATCAGCGTCGCGAACGACGCGAGGAAAGGTACCCATGCCGCGGTGAAGACGGTGACCGCGGTGTCGCGCAGGTAGTTGCGGGGCCGGCCGCGCAGTCCGCGGTCGAACAGCCGCCACAGCATCGACACGACGGTGGTGCCGGCGAAGGCGCCGAGCACGCCGGTGGTGCCGTAGGGCCAGCCGAGCCAGATCATCGCCTGCCCCCCGACCAGGAGCGGGACCCGGGGAACCAGGACGTCCGCCTCACGCAGGCGCTTGGTGACCTCCCAGGTGGCGATCGCGATGGCCACCGCGACGACGAGGAGCCAGGCCTTGGGGGCGAACGCGAGCACGCCGATGACGAGGCCACCGAGCCCGGCGCCCACGCCCACGGCGGCGGGCAGGTTCCGGCCGGCGCGGGACGCCTTCTTCTCCGGCTCCGCGGCAGGGGTCGGATCGGGCCGGCCCGGCGGGACCTCGGTGCCCGCCTTCGCGGCGTCGGCCGCCGAGTCGGCGTCGGTGACGCCCAGGGGGAGCTGCGGATCGGACGACCCGGCGGCGGTACCCACGGTTAAACCTCCAGCAGCTCGGCTTCCTTGTGCTTGACCAGCTCGTCGATCTGCGCCACGTACTTCGCCGTGGTCTTGTCGAGCTCCTTTTCCGCGCGGGTGACGTCGTCCTCGCCGGCCTCGCCGTCCTTCTGGATGCGGTGCAGCTCCTCCATCGCCTTCCGTCGCACGTTGCGCACGGACACCTTGGCGTCCTCGCCCTTGGCCTTGGCCTGCTTGACCAGCTCGCGGCGGCGTTCCTCGGTCAGCTGCGGGATGGAGATGCGGATCAGGGACCCGTCGTTGGTCGGATTGACGCCCAGGTCGGAGTTGCGGATCGCGGTCTCGATCGGGCCGAGCTGCGAGGCCTCGTAGGGTTTGACGACCACCATGCGCGCCTCGGGGACGTTGATGCTGGCCATCTGCGTGACCGGGGTGGGCGCGCCGTAGTAGTCGACGACGATCCTGGAGAACATGCCGGGGTTCGCGCGGCCGGTGCGGATGGATCCGAGATCGTCCTTGGCCACCGTGACGGCCTTTTCCATCTTCTCCTCGGCTTCGAAGAGAGCTTCATCGATCACGGCTGTTCCTCCATGTTCCGTTGTCCGTTCATGACCGTACGAGTGTTCCGATCTTCTCACCGGCGACAGCCCGAGCGATATTCCCCTCGGTGAGCAGGTTGAAGACCATGATCGGCATGTCGTTGTCCATGCAGAGACTGAAGGCGGTCGCATCCGCGACCTTGAGGCCCTTCTCGATGACCTCGCGGTGGGTGATCTCGGTGAACAGGGTCGCGTCGGCGTCGATCCGGGGGTCGGCCGAGTAGACCCCGTCGACGGCCTTGGCCATCAGGACCACCTCCGCGCCGATCTCGAGGGCGCGCTGCGCGGCGGTGGTGTCGGTGGAGAAGTACGGCATGCCCATGCCGGCACCGAAGATCACCACGCGGCCCTTCTCGAGATGCCGGCGGGCACGCAGCGGCAGGTACGGCTCGGCGACCTGCCCCATCGTGATAGCGGTCTGGACGCGGGTGTCCACGCCCTGCTTCTCCAGGAAATCCTGCAACGCAAGGGAATTCATTACCGTGCCGAGCATGCCCATGTAGTCGGAGCGAGCGCGGTCGAGACCGCGCTGCTGCAGTTCGGCGCCCCGGAAGAAGTTGCCGCCGCCGATGACCACGGCTACCTCCACCCCGGAGCGGACGACCTCGGCGATCTCCTCGGCGACGGTCGTCACCACGTCCGGGTCGAGACCGACCTTGCCCCCGCCGAACATCTCCCCACCGAGCTTGAGCAGCACCCGACGGAAACCGGGACGTTCCTGGGCGTGTTCGGACATGGTTCTCCTCGGGTCGAGCGGTGGGTCGGCCCTTTCATCCTGCCTCATCCGACCCCGTGGAACCGAGACGGGGGCGCGAGTGTCCGATCGGCCCGAAATCGGGTCGCCGACGCGCCTCGACCCCGCCGGCGAGCGCCGACGGGGTCGAGGAAACGAGAGGTCTAGCTGCCGCCGACCTCGAAACGCACGAAGCGCGACACGGTGGCACCGGCATCGTCGAGCAGCGCCTTGACGGTCTTCTTCGAGTCCGTCACCGAGGCCTGCTCGAGCAGCACGACGTCCTTGAAGAAGCCGTTGAGCCGGCCCTCGACGATCTTCGGCAGGGCGGCCTCCGGCTTGCCCTCGTTCTTGGCGGTCTCCTCCGCGATGCGGCGCTCGTTCTCGACCGTGTCGGCCGGAACCTCGTCGCGGGAGAGGTACTTCGCCTTCAGCGCGGCGACCTGCATCGCGGCGGCACGGGCGGCCTCTGCGGCGGCGTCACCCTCACCGGAGTACTCGACGAGCACGCCGACAGCCGGCGGCAGGTCGGACGCACGCTTGTGCAGGTACACCGCGACGGGGCCGTCGAAGACGGCGAGACGGCGCAGCTCGAGCTTCTCGCCGATCTTGGCGGAGAGCTCCTGCACGAGGGTGTCGACGGTCTTGCCGTCGACCTCGACGGCCTTGAGGGCCTCGAGGTCGGCCGGCTTGGCCTCGGCCGCAGCGGTGACGATCTTCTCGGCGAGAGCCTGGAACTCGTCGTTCTTGGCGACGAAGTCGGTCTCGGAGTTGAGCTCGATGAGCACGCCGTTCTTCGCGGCGACCAGGCCCTCGGCGGTGGAGCGCTCGGCGCGCTTGCCCACGTCCTTGGCGCCCTTGATGCGCAGCTGCTCGACGGCCTTGTCGAAGTCGCCGTCGTTGTCGGCGAGGGCGTTCTTGCACGCCAGCATTCCGGAGCCGGTGAGCTCACGCAGACGCTTGACGTCGGCGGCGGTGTAGTTCGCCATGGGAAGCGAGCCTCCTGTGTCTGTTGTGCGCGATGGGTGCTCGCGCGGAAGTTTCCTCTGATGCGGCTCGGTCGCGTGCGGGTGCACTGATGCGGCGCGGTCGCGTGCGACGGCCCCGACCATGATCTCAGGATCTACCGGTCGGGGCCGCGCATCGGATCAGGCTTCGGCGGAGGGCGCCGCGTCGGCGGCGGGGGCCTCGGCTTCGGCGGCCGGGGTGGCCTGCGCGAGCAGCTCCTGCTCCCACTCGGCGAGCGGCTCGCCGGCGCCGGCCTCCGGCTTGGCGTCCTTGTCGGCGCTCTGGCCGGCGCGGGCCTGCACGCCCTCGGCGACGGCGGAGGCGACGACCTTGGTCAGCAGCGCAGCCGAACGGATCGCATCGTCGTTGCCCGGGATCGGGTAGTCGACGACGTCGGGATCGCAGTTGGTGTCGAGGATCGCGACGACCGGGATGTTCAGCTTGCGGGCCTCGCCGACGGCGATGTGCTCCTTGTTGGTGTCGACGACCCAGATCGCCGACGGCACCTTGGCCATGTCGCGGATGCCACCGAGGGTGCGCTCGAGCTTGGTCTTCTCACGCGTGAGCATGAGGATTTCCTTCTTGGTGCGACCCTCGAACCCACCGGTCTGCTCCATCGACTCCAGCTCCTTCAGGCGCTGCAGGCGCTTGTGGACGGTGGAGAAGTTGGTGAGCATGCCGCCGAGCCAGCGCTGGTTCACGTAGGGCATCCCGACCCGGGTGGCCTCTTCCGCGATGGACTCCTGCGCCTGCTTCTTGGTGCCGACGAACAGCACGGTGCCACCGTGGGCGACCGTCTCCTTGATGAACTCGTACGCCTTGTCGATGTACGTCAGGGTCTGCTGCAGGTCGATGATGTAGATGCCGTTGCGGTCGGTGAAGATGAACCGCTTCATCTTCGGGTTCCAGCGACGGGTCTGGTGACCGAAGTGGGCGCCGCTGTCGAGCAGCTGCTTCATTGTTACGACAGCCATGGCTGTTCTCTCTTTCGGTTCGGTTGCCGCGGGAGATCGGGTGATCCCCGCCCTGGCGTCCGCATGCCCGTCGGACCCTTGCGGGACCGGCCGACGGCCAATTTCCGATGGCGCCCGGAGCACCGGGCGGCGATCAGCGCGCGGACGCGCGAAGTCGATCTGCGAACACAGACCGCTCGAACAGTGTACGGCCTTGCCCTGCGGGAACCACAACTGCCTGATCAGCGGGCCGGTTCGGACGATCTGTGGACGAATCGGAGGGTTGTCCACAATGCCGGGCAGACTCTGTCCGTCGCAGGCACCGCCCGGCACGCTGGGCGGATGAAGATCACCGGGATCGCCGTCCTGACCGCGCTCGCCGCACTGGCGGGGTCGATTCCCGCCGCGGCGTCCCCCCGCGAGTTCGGCTGGCCGCTGCAGCCACGGCCGGCGGTGGCCCGCCCCTTCGACGGTCCCGAGCACGACTGGCTTCCCGGGCACCGGGGCGCCGACCTCGCCGGCCGGCCCGGGCAGCCGGTGCTCGCCGCCGGTGCCGGTGTAGTGGTGTTCGCGGGGACCGTCGCCGGCAAACCCGTGGTCTCGGTGGAGCACGCCGGCGGGCTGCGCACCACCTACGAGCCGGTGACCGCGACGGTCACCGCCGGCCGGCGCGTGGAACGGGGGGACCCGCTCGGCACCCTCGAGCCGGGCCACGAGGGTTGCCCCGCGGTGGCCTGCCTGCACTGGGGAATGCGCCGAGGCCGCGACGACTACCTCGACCCGTTGCCGCTCGTGCGGTCGGTGATCCGTCTCGAGCCCGTGTCCGGGCGCGGCGGCGGGACCGCTCAGGCGCGCCCGCGGCTCGGCTCCGGGCCGCGGCCCGCGGCGTGACGTCCCGACACCGCGGCGAAGTCGTCGGCGACCATGGCGGCGAGTTCGAGGAAGGCGCGACGAGTGGCGGGCCGGAGCAGAGCGAGGTCGATCTCGGCCCCCTCGGCGAGGTGCTCGTCGAACGGCACCACCTGCACGGCCCGGCACCGCGCGAGGAAGTGGCCCGTCAGTGCCTGCATGTCGATGTTGGTGGCCCCGGGCCGGGCAGCGCTGATCACCACGACGGTGCGCTCGACGAGCGCCCCGAAACCGTGGTGCTGCAACCAGTCGAGCGTCGCGGCAGCGCTCCGGGCCCCGTCGATCGCCGGGGATGCGACGAGCACGAGCGCGTGGGCGAGATCGAGCACCCCCCGCATCGCCGAATGCATGATGCCCGTGCCGCAGTCGGTGAGGACGACGTTGTAGTACACCCGCAGGATGTCCACGACGCGGCGGTAGTCGTCCTCGCTGAACGCCTCGGACACGGCCGGGTCGCGTTCGCTCGCAAGCACCTCGAGACGGCTCGGCGCCTGCGACGTGTGCGCGCGGACGTCGGCGTAGCGGGAGATCCGCGGGGCCGCGGCGAGCAGGTCGCGCACCGTGGACTCGGTCTGCTGGGGCACTCGCTGCGCGAGCGTCCCGAAGTCGGGATTCGCGTCGACCGCGATCACGCAGTCCCCCCGCAACGAGGCGAACGTGGAGCCGAGACCGACGGTGGTCGTCGTCTTCCCGACACCGCCCTTGAGGGAGAGCACCGCGATCCGGTAGTCGCCGCTGATCGGCTGCCGGACCCGGTCCCGGAGCTCACGCCGGTACGCCTCGTCGGTCGATTCGCCGGGCGCGAGGATCCCGCCGGTGAGCCGGTGCACGCTGCGCCGCCAACCGGCTGCCGGAGAGCGCCGGGACCGCCGGACCAGGGCGCCGGAGGTCAGGTCCTGATCGGACGGCCGGGGCTCCGGCGCGCCGGACTCCACCGTGCCGGTTTCCCGGCGGTGTCCTGGGGTGGAATGCCCGGGAGGGGTCGACGACGTCGGGCGTTCGGGATCGTCCGCCGCTCGCAGGGGTGACCCGGCGGCGTCCGCGCCGGGCGTGGGTGGACGCGGTGCGGGCTCGGTGCGGTGATGTTCCCCCGGACCGTTCTGCCCCGCCGCCTCCTCCGGACCGGTCGCAGTCGCGGGCCCGGCCACCGCGGCGTCGGCGGGTTGTCCGGTGACAACCGGTTCCGGCACCACCGGTTCTGTTGTTGCGGCTTCGAGGGCGGGTTCCGGGTCCGCAGGTTCGGGCTCCCCAGGTTCGGGGTCCCCAGGTTCGGGGGTGACGGGTTCGGGGGTGACAGGTTCGACACGGGACGGTTCGGGAACCGCTGCATCGACGATCCGCGCTTCGGGCACAGATGCGGGACGTTCTCGAGGAGGCATGCCGAACGGGACCGACGGCACCGGATCCGGCAGACCCGTCGACCGGTCCACCTCGACGGGCGCGGGCCGGGACGGCGGATGTACAGGCTGCGCAGGCGGCTCCGGCTGCGCAGGCAGCTCCGGATGCGCAGGCAGCACGACCGCACGGTCGCCACCCCGTCGCCTTCCGCGGCGGCCGACCGGCGCCGGTTCGTCCCGAAGCCAGGCAGGCAGAGCGTGCGTCGACTCCTCGTGTCCCACAATTCCCCCCGGATTGCGCAGCAGGTGCGGCGGCGACCGTACCAAACCTCGGGTTCGTCGTCGCCCGGGTCACGCCCGCGGATGCGCCTGTTCGTGCGCCGCCCTCAGCCGCGCTACCGACACATGGGTGTAGAGCTGGGTCGTCGCGAGGCTCGCATGTCCGAGCAACTCCTGCACCACCCGCAGGTCGGCTCCGCCCTCGAGCAGATGGGTGGCGGCGCTGTGCCGCAGCCCGTGCGGCGCGAGGTCGGGCGCGCCGGGGACCGCGGCCACGTTCTCGTGCACCACGGAACGGACCTGGCGCGGGCCCAGCCGCCCGCCGCGTGCACCGAGCAGAAGTGCGGGCCCGGAGTCCGGGCGCGCGAGGGCGGGCCGTCCGCTGTGCAGCCACGCGTCGAGCGCAGTGGCGGCGGGCGCACCGTACGGCACGGTCCGCTCCCTGTTGCCCTTGCCGAGCACGCGCAGCGCCCGACGATCGGCATCGACGTCGTCGACATCGAGCCCGCACAGCTCCCCGACCCGGATCCCCGTCGCGTACAGCAGCTCCAGCACGAGCCGGTCGCGCAGCGCCACCGGGTCCAGCTCGCGCGCACCGGCTTCCGCAGCCGCCATCACCTCGCATGCCTGGTCGGCCCGCAACACCGGCGGAAGGGTGCGATGGGTGCGGGCCGACACCAGCCGAGCCGCGGGATCGTGGTCGAGCCGGCCGGTGCGGGCCAGCCACGCGCAGAAGGTCCGGGCGGAGGAGGTGCGCCGCGCCAGGGTCGTACGGGCAGCGCCACCCGCGACCTGGTCGGCCAGCCAGGAGCGAAGCACCTCGAGGGTGAGGTCGTCGATCCGCGCATCCGGGTGGCCGGTCTCGAGGTGGGCGAGGAGGGTGCGGATGTCGGTCGTGTACGCGCGGATCGTGTGGGCAGACCGGCCGCCCTGCAAGTCGAGGTGCTCGACGAACTCCTCGAGGTGCACGGCGAGAGGCGGCGGCAGCGCGGTGTCCATGGCCGTCACCGTGCGCCGTGGGTACCGCCCACGCAACCGAACACGCCGATCGGGCCCACACTAAGGTTAGTTCGTGAGTAAAACGATTCCGTTGCCGATGCTGTTCGGTCTGGCACTGCTCTCCGCTACCGCGCCGCTGGCCACCGACATGTATCTGCCCGGACTGCCGATCATGTCGGAGAGTCTCGGCACCAGCACGGTAGGCATCCAGCTCACGCTCACCACCTTCATGGCCGGCCTCGGCGTCGGGCAGCTCGTCGTGGGACCGCTCTCCGACGGGTGGGGCAGGCGTCGCCTGCTACTGGCGGGCACCGTCGTCCTGGCTCTGAGCAGCGCCCTGTGCGCGACGGCGCCGACAGTGGAGGTGCTCATCGCGGCGCGCCTGATCCAGGGCTTCAGCGGCGGCACGGGAATCGTGCTGGCGCGCGCAGTGATCGCGGATCGCTCCCGCAGCAACGAGGCCGCCCGCCTGTTCAGCATCATGATGATCATCGGCGGAGTGGCACCGATCGTCGCACCCCTGCTCGGCGGCGTCCTCCTCGGGCCGATCGGCTGGCGCGGCATCTTCTGGGTTCTGACGGGCCTCGCGGTGGTGATGGTCGTCGCGGTGCTCACGGTCGTTCCGGAGACACTGCCGCCCGAACGCCGCCACAGCGGGGGCCTGGCGACGCTCGCCCGCAACTTCGGCACGGTGATCGGCAATCGGCAGTTCGTGGGTTACGCCGCGACGTTCGCGCTCGGCTTCGGCGCCATGTTCTCGTACATCTCCGCGTCACCGTTCGTGGTCCAGGAGGTCCTGGGAATGACGCCGGGACAGTTCTCCCTGATCTTCGCCGTCAACTCGGTGGGCCTCGTCGCAGGCAACATCGTCAACACCCGGCTCATCGGCCGCTTCGAGGTGCGGAACCTGTTGCGGTACGGCGTAGCCCAGATGCTGGCCGCCGGAATCCTGCTGGTGCTCGCGGTCCTGGTCGCGGACACGGCCCGCTGGCTGGTGCTGCCCCTGCTGTTCCTCGTCGTCTCCAGCCTCGGCTTCGTCATGGGCAACGCGACGGCGCTGGCGCAGGGGCAGGTGCCGAAGACGGCGGGCACCGGTTCCGCGGTCATGGGCGCCTCGCAGTTTGGCCTGGCCGCCCTGGTGTCGCCGCTGGTCGGGCTCGGCGGGGAGGACCCCGCGCTGCCGATGGCGCTGGCGATCGCGATCTCGGCCGCGCTGTCGATGACCGCACTGCTCACCCTCACCCGCGAACGCCCCTGAGCCCGCTCACCGCGCTTCGGCCGTGGCGAGTTCGCGCTTCCACTCCCGGAAGCCCTCCTCGCTGCGGCCGCGCCGCCAGTACCCGGAGATCGACGCGCGTGCCGCCGGAACCCCGCGGGTCTTGCGGACGTACGGCCGCAGGTACTGCATGACCGTCTCCGCTTCCCCGTGGATGAACACGTGCGGGTCTCCCGGCAGCCACTCCGCGCCGGTCACGGCCGAGACCAGGGGCGCGCTCGCGCCGGACAGGTCCGGCCCGGCATTTCCGGCAGCGGAGCCGCGGTGCAGCCAGGTGACCTCGACTCCGGCGGGCGCCGCGAGGGCGATTTCGTCGTCGGGGCCGGCCACCTCGAGGAACACCCGGCCCCGCGCATCCGGAGCCAGGGCTTCGAGCGCCGCGGCGACGGCCGGAATCGCGGTGTCGTCCCCGGCGAGCAGGTGCCAGTCGGCGTCCGGATCCGGACGGTAGGCGCCTCCCGGGCCACGGACCACGACGGTCTGCCCCGGCCGTACGGACGCCGCCCAGGGGCCGGCGACACCCTGATCGCCGTGGACGACGAAATCGATCGCGATCTGCCCGGCCTCCCGGTCCACAGCCCGCACCGTGTACGTACGCAGGACCGTCTCGCCGTCGGCCTCCAGCTCGAGTTTGACGTACGAATCCGTGTGCGGGCCGGGTTCGAACTCGTCGAACCCGGGACCGCCGAGGTACACCCGCACCAGGTGCGGGGTCAGGCGTTCGCTGCCCGTCACCGTCAGGGTCGTCGATCGCGGGGACTTCGGGGCCACGCCCACCTCCATATTTGCTCAGCCTTACCTAACCACTGCAGCGTACGCGTGCCGCTCGTCGCCGGCCACCGCCCCCCGCATCGACGCGACACCACCGGGATCGGCCGATCCGCCGACATCGCCCCGGAATTCCGCCATCGTTGCGGTATGCGAGAAACGATGAACACCGTCACGTCGCAGTACCTGACCAGCCTCGTCGGCGCCCTCGAGGAGACGGACCGCCGGCGCGAGGCGATCGGCGCACAGCTGGCCGAGCTCGAGTACGTCCTACTCCAGACCGGGGAGACCGAGCTCGCGGCCCAGGTGACCCGGGTGCTCGGCGACAAGTACTACAAGCCCATCCTGGCCAAAGCCGAGGAGCTACGCGGGCACGAGCAGTCCTGACGCTCACCCGCCGCCGCGCGCCCACCCGGCTGCCTCCCGCTGCACGTGTCCCTCGAGTTCGAGCAGCGGAAGCGCGGCCCGCACCCGCTCCGGGAGCAGCCCCGACGCCACCGACAGTTGCTGCACCGACACCGCACCCACCGCGGGCAGAGCTTCGTACACGGCCGCCATGTCGCCCGAGAGCCCGTCGAGCGCTCGCGCCCACCGCCCGTCACCGTCGTCGGCCACACCCATCGGGCCGACCTCCTCGACCACCTCGCGTGCGGTGCCCACCAGTCGCGCCTCCTGTTCCCGGATCATCCGATGACAGCCCTGCGACGCCGCCGACGTCACGGGCCCCGGAACCGCCAGTACCGGCCGTCCCAGCCGTCTCCCCCACGCCGCCGTGTTCCGCGCCCCGCTGCGCCAGCCCGCCTCCACCACCAGCACGCCCCCGCCCAGCGCCGCGACCAGTCGGTTGCGGGCCAGGAACCGGAACCGCGCCGGCAGCGTGCCGGGCGGATACTCGCTGACCACCGCCCCCTGCTCGGCGATCTGCCGCAACAACCCGGTGTGCGCTGCCGGATAGGCGCGGTCCACTCCGCACGCGAGCACCGCCATCGTCGCGCCACCGACCCCCAGCGCCGCCCGGTGCGCCGCCGCGTCGATCCCGAAGGCCGCCCCCGACAGCACCGCCCACCCGTCGGTCGCCAGGTCCCCGGCGATCTCCGCGGTCACGTTCTCGCCGTAGCCACTGGCCGCACGCGTGCCGACGACGGCAACGGACCGCTCCACCAGCTCGTCGATCCGCCGTCGCCCCAGCGCCCACAACGCCGGCGGCGCGGCATCGGCGTCCGCGCCGTCGAGACCGTCGAACGCGAGCAACTGCCACGCCGGCCACTCGTCGTCGTCGGGTGTGACCAGACGGCCGCCCAGCCGCTCCACCAGCTCGAGGTCCCTCGCCGCGGAGTCGAGATGGGCACGGGCGGCGGTACGCCTGCGGAGGGGACCGCCGATCGAACCGTCGCGCACCGCTGCCGCGACCACCTCCGGGCCGGCCTCCGCGATCGCGGCGTTCAGCATGCGCGACGCCCCCTGCGCCACGACCGACAGGTAGGCCCACGCCAGCCGGCGCGGATCCGTCGCGCTCACACCGTCCCCCGATCCCGGAAATCCAGAGCCGTCGCCACCTGCACTTCTCCCGGGGCGTCGAGCCCCGCGAGATCTGCCAGCGTCCACGCGACTCGCAACGCACGATCCGCGCCGCGCGCGGTGATCGCCCCTTTCCGCAGCGCCCACTCCACGGGCCCCAGCGCCGCGCGCGGCAGGCGGAACTTCTGCCGCAGCGCGGGACCCGGGACCTCGGCGTTGGTGCTCCATCCGTGCGCGTTCCAGCGGGCTGCCGCGGCGGCCCGGGCCCGGGCCACCCGGGCGCGAACATCCTCGGTGCTCTCCCCCGCCTCCCCCATGAGCGCGCCGGTCGCTACCGTCTCCATCCGAACCCGCAGGTCCACCCGGTCGAGCAGCGGGCCCGACAACCTTCCCAGGTAGCGGCGGCGCGCGGCGGGCGGGCACACGCAGTCGGCGTCGCGAGGCGGCGCACACGGGCACGGATTGGCGGCGAGAATCAGCTGGAAGCGCGCCGGATAGCGCGCGACGCCGTCGCGGCGGGCGATGCGCACCTCACCGTCCTCGAGCGGGGTCCTCAACGCCTCGAGCGCCTTGGTGCCCATCTCGGCGACCTCGTCCAGGAAGAGGACGCCCCGGTGGGCACGGCTGACCGCACCAGGCTTGGCCGTGCCGCTGCCCCCGCCGACGAGCGAGCTGACCGACGCGGTGTGGTGGGGAGCGATGAACGGCGGGTCGGTGACGAGCGGCTGATCCGCCGACAGCGTTCCGGCGACGGAGTGGATCGCGGTCACCTCGAGCGCCTGTTCCTCCGTCAACGCCGGCAACACCCCGGGAAGCCGCTGGGCGAGCATCGTCTTCCCGATGCCGGGCGGGCCGGTGAGCATCAGATGATGCGCACCGGCGGCCGCGATCTCGATGGCCCGTCGTGCCTCGTGCTGACCGACCACCTCGCTCATGTCCGCACGTCCCGGCCGCTCCCCCGGTGGACGGGGACCGGGTCGCTCGAGCGGTCCGTCGCCGCGCAGCCACAGCACCACCTCGGTGAGAGTGCCCGCCCCGTAGATGTCGATGCCGTCGACCAACCCGGCCTCGGGCATCGTCGCGGCCGGCACCACCACCCGCTCCCACCCGGCACGCTTGGCGGAGAGCACCGCCGGAAGGACTCCCCGCACCGACCGGACCCGGCCGTCGAGCGCCAGCTCCCCGAGCAGAATCGTCCGCGCAACCGACTCCGGTGGAATCGACTTGGCGGCGTTGAGCACGGCGCACGCGAGGGCGAGGTCGTAGACGCTGCCCACCTTCGGCAGCGTCGCCGGCGACAGGGCCAGCACCACCCGCGAATCCGGCCATTCGCCACCGGAATTCGTCACCGCCGCCCGGACTCGGTCCCGGGACTCCTGGAGCGCAGTGTCGGGCAGACCGACCATCTTCACTCCCGGCAGTCCGCGGCCGATGTCGGCCTCGATCTCCACGACCTGTCCGTCCACCCCCGTGACCGCCACCGAGTAGGCCTTCCCCAGCGCCATCAGAGCACCTGCCGGCGATGGGTGATCACGGGTGCGCCCCGGGACGGGAGCAGCACCGTGACCACATCGACCCGGATGCGCCGCCATCGTCGCTCGTGGCTGGAAAGCCACAGCGCGCCCAGCCGCCGGATGCGGTCCGCCTTCGCCGCGGTCACCGCCTCGGCCGGCGTGCCGTACCCGAGGCCGGTGCGGGTCTTGACCTCCACGAACACCACGGTGTCGCCGTCCTCGGCGATCAGATCGAGTTCGCCGTACCGGCTACGCCAGTTGCGCGCGAGCACCACCAAGCCCGCCGACTCGAGAAACTCGGCGGCCAGGTCCTCCCCCAGCGCCCCCACCTGCTGATTACGTCCCATCCCCGTCCCTCCCTGTGTGGCAACCACTGTGCGGCACAGGAGGGACGCCCGCGGCCCCCGCCGGTCCGGATCACGGAATCTGTGGATGAACTCGCCGGGTGTGGACAACTCCTGCCGACGGGGCGAGGCCGGTGAACGGCCCGTGGCCGAATGTCACACCGCTTCGATCGAATCGACTGAATGTGACATTCGGCCACGAAGGCGCGGATGGGGTGAGCCGGCTATCCCAGCTTGTCGGGCAGGCGCAGGTCCGGCTTGTCGAGCTCTTCGATGTTGACGTCCTTGAAGGTGATGACCCGGACGTGCTTGACGAAGCGGGCCGGACGGTACATGTCCCACACCCACGCGTCGGACATGCGCACTTCGAAGTACACCTCGCCGCCGGAATTGTGCGGGAGCAGCTCGACCGCGTTGGCGAGATAGAACCGTCGCTCGGTCTCCACGACGTACGCGAACTGACCGACGATGTCCCGGTACTCCCGGTACAGCGAGAGCTCCATCTCGGTTTCGTACTTCTCGAGATCCTCGGCACTCATCGGTCTCGGTGTCCTCCCGTTCTGGTGTGTCGATCCATCATCCCGCATCCGCCTCGTCGGAGCCGAATCGGCCGTGGCCGGAGTCGTCGCCGAGGAGGGCGGCGACGTTGGCGTATCGCAGGCGATGCTCCCGGCTGGGGCCGAGATCGCGCAGCGCCGCCATGTGCGCGGCGGTGCTGTAACCCTTGTGGACGGCGAAGCCGTAGCCGGGCAGCTCGCCGTCCAGGTCGACCATGATCCGGTCCCGGGTGACCTTGGCGAGCACGCTCGCCGCCGCGATGCAGGCCGCCGCGGCGTCCCCGCCGATGACCGGCAGCGACGGCGCCGGCAGGCCCGGGACCCGGAACCCGTCGGTGAGAACGTACCCGGGCGCGACGGACAGCCGCATCACCGCACGGCGCATGCCCTCGATGTTGGCCACGTGCACACCGATGGCGTCGATCTCGGCAGCCGGCACGATCACCACGCTCCACGCCACCGCGCGGCGTCGGATGATCGGGAACAGCTCCTCCCGGGTCTTCTCGGTGAGCTTCTTGGAGTCGTCGAGACGCGCGAGCGTCGGATGTGGTCGGCGATCGAGGATGCACGCGGCGACGACGAGCGGCCCGGCGCAGGCGCCGCGGCCTGCCTCGTCGACCCCCGCGACCGGCCCGAGCCCGCATCGCACGAGCGTCGACTCCATGGTGCGCAGGCCCGCAGACCTGCGGATCACAGCGCGCGGCGGCCACGGGGTCACGGTTGCTGGATCTCCGGGGAATCGATGGTGCCCCACCGCGAGGGCGGCAGGACGATGAACCGGGCCTTGCCGATGACGTTGTCGACCGGGATGGTGCCCTGGTTCTCGTCGGCGACGTGGTAGCGCGAGTCCGCGGAGTTGGAGCGGTTGTCCCCCATGACCCAGATGTGGCCGTCCGGCACGGAGACCGGACCGAAGCAGCGGCCCGAGCGCACCTCGGTCTCGCAGGTGACCACGCCGGGGGTGAACGGGAAGTCCATCTCGATGTACGGCTCGTCGAGGGGGCGGCCGTCGACGAGGACGCGGCCCTGGTCGTCGCAGCATTCGACGGTCTGCCCGCCGACGGCGATCACGCGCTTGACGAGGTCGTTCTCGTCGGGTGGGACGAGGCCGACGAGGGAACCCACCTCCTGCACGCCGCGGATCACGACGTTGTCGGAGCGGGTGGAGACGTATCCGGTGGACCAGGAGTCGGGGCCGCGGAAGACCACGACGTCGCCGGGCCGGGGATCGCCGAAGCGGTAGCCGATCTTCTCGACGACGATCCGGTCGCCGGTGCAGCCGGGGCAGCCGTGCAGGGTGGGCTCCATCGACTCCGAGGGAATGAGGTACACCCGCGCGACGAAGGTCTGGAGCAGGAAGCTCAGCACGAGCGCGACGAGGATCAGGACGGGCAGTTCCCGCAGGAACGACTTCTCCTTCTTGTCCTGTTTCCGATCGCGTCCAGGCGTGTCGTCGGTGCTGTGCTGCTGCATCTCCGGCACGGCCGGGTCTCGCGAGGAATCTGCCACCGAATCAGAGTAGCCCGGCCCGGAACGGATCCGGACCGGGCTACTCGGGGCCTGACGGTCAGCGCGTGACGATCAGCGCTTTTCCTTGATCTTGGCGGCCTTGCCGCGCAGCTCGCGCAGGTAGTACAGCTTGGCGCGGCGCACGTCACCACGGGTGACGACCTCGATCTTGGCGAGGTTGGGGCTGTGCACCGGGAAGGTCCGCTCGACGCCGACACCGAACGAGACCTTGCGCACGGTGAAGGTCTCGCGGATGCCACCGTTCTGGCGACGGATCACGACGCCCTTGAAGACCTGCACGCGCTCCTTGGAGCCCTCGATGACCTTGACGTGCACGTTCAGGGTGTCGCCGGCACGGAAGTCCGGAATGTCGTCGCGCAGGGACTTGGCGTCCAGGAAGTCCAGGGTGTTCATCGGTTGTCATCCTCGCTTGTTCGCATGAGCAGAGGAACCGAGCGGCATCCACCGGAAGGCGGTGCTCGACTGGTTCGTGCCCAGGTCAGGTATGCGTGCCCGAGCCGGGCAACCCGTCAATTGTGCCAGACGGTGCCGGGGTGGCGGAAATCGGCGGGGGTGCGGCGTGCACGGTGCGGGCCAGTTCGGCTTCGGCGGCGACGCGGGAGTGCTGGACGGCTCCCTGCACGGTGTCCATCGTCGGCTTGCCTGCCACGAGGTCCTGCACGAAGATCTTCGCCCGGATCACCGGGCGTCGGTAGCGCCGCTCGCGTTCGATCGCGCGGCGCATCTTGCGGGTCTTGCCGGTGTAGCGCCAGCGGGCCCAGGGTGCGCCGGGCCGCGACAGGCGCACCGCCCCGACCAGCAGCAGGGGGAAGACGAACAGACCGACCAGGCCCGTCCAGATCTTGCCCTTGGCCAGCACGACCGCCGCGAGGGCCAGATTTCCGACAGCGGAGAGGGCGATCAGGGTGCGGGTCACCCATGACGGGTCCTCCCGGAAGTTGGTGATGTCGGCGAATTCGAGGGGCTGCAGGCCGAGCAGCACCAGGCCGGTGACGGCGATCGCGACGAAGACCGCATCGACCGAGACGCGTCCCTCCTGCTCCCAGTACACGTCGTTGAGGTAGAAGATCAGGGCGAACTCGTCGAGCACGAGCGCGGTCCCGATGCCGAAGAGCGTGGCCAGGGCCGCCCCGGTGGTCTGCGTGCCGTCCTCGTAGACGGCGATGAGGGATCCGCCCGCGATCACCATGGTGACGACGCCGAACACCACGTGGTGCACGTGGTGGCCGCCGGGGGTGACGTTGCCGGGCCACCAGCGCACCTGGGCGCGGATCATGCGGACGCTGAACCGGATGAACAGGAACGCGAGGAGAAATCCGAGCAGGAAGAACAGCAGTGGCAGGCGCCCGCGGTCGATGATCTCGCGTTGCAGCCACTCGGTCACGGCCGTCACGGCGCGATCGCCCTCGGGACTTCGTCGGCGGGGCGGGGCGGGTCCTTCGGCGCGCGGCCGGTCGTCACCGTGGGCTGCATGCTCCCGAGGATGTCAGGAACCGGGCCGCGCCGGTAGTCGGCGCGGCCCGGCGGCGTCTACTTGCCGAATCCGGCGCGCCGCAACGCGTCCGCCATCGAGCCGGCGGCCGGCGGGGCGTCCTGGCGACGGTCCCCGCGGTGACCACCCTGCCCCTGCCCGCCCTGACGCTTGCCCTGCTGCCGGCCACCCGGCCGGCGTCCGCCCCGGTCCTGCGGACCGCGCGAGTCGCCGCCGCCGGACGGGGCGCCAGCGGGGATCTCGTCGTCGAGGCGCAGCGTCAGGCCGATCCGCTGCCGCGGCACGTCCACATCGAGCACCTTGACCTTGACCACCTCGCCGGACTTGACGACGTCGCGCGGGTCCTTGACGAAGCTGCGGGACATCGCGGACACGTGCACGAGACCGTCCTGGTGCACCCCGACGTCGACGAACGCCCCGAACGCCGCGACGTTGGTGACGACGCCCTCGAGCACCATGCCGGGTTTCAGGTCGGCGACCTTCTCGACGCCGGCGGCGAACGTCGCGGTCTTGAACTCCGGGCGCGGGTCGCGGCCCGGCTTCTCGAGTTCGGCGATGATGTCGGTGACCGTGGGCAGACCGAAGCGGTCGTCGACGAAGTCCTCCGCGCGCAGGCGCCGCAGCACTGCGGTGTTGCCGACCAGCTCGCGCACGCCGCCGCCCGCGGTGTCGACGATGCGCCGCACGACCGGGTACGCCTCGGGGTGCACGCTCGACGCGTCGAGCGGATCGTCGCCGTTCGGGATGCGCAGGAAGCCGGCACACTGCTCGAACGCCTTCGGGCCGAGGCGCGGCACCGCGGTGAGGTCCTTGCGGGTGCGGAACGGCCCGTTCCCGTCGCGGTGGGCGACGATGCTCTCGGCGAGGGACGACGTGATGCCCGACACCCGGGCCAGGAGCGGCACCGACGCGGTGTTGACGTCCACACCGACGGCGTTGACCGCGTCCTCGACGACCGTGCCGAGGGAGCGGGCGAGCAGCGTCTCGGACACGTCGTGCTGGTACTGGCCGACGCCGATCGACTTGGGATCGATCTTGACGAGTTCGGCGAGCGGGTCCTGCAGGCGCCGGGCGATGGACACGGCACCGCGGATCGACACGTCGAGGTCCGGCAGTTCCTTCGAGGCGTACGCCGACGCCGAGTACACGGACGCGCCGGCCTCGGACACCACGATCTTGGTCAGGTTCGTGGCGCCGGACTTCGCGATCAGTTCGGTGGCGAGGGCATCGGTCTCGCGGGAGGCGGTGCCGTTCCCGATCGCGATCAGTTCCACACCGTGCTGCGCGACGAGCCGCGCCAGGGTGGCCAGGGCCTGGTCCCGCTTGTTGTGCGGCTGGTGCGGATAGATCGTGTCGTGCGCGACGACCTTGCCGGTGGCGTCGACGACGGCGACCTTGGTGCCGGTGCGGAAGCCGGGGTCGAGTCCCATCGTCGGCCGGGTGCCGGCGGGGGCGGCGAGCAGCAGGTCGCGCAGGTTCGCGGCGAACACGTCCACGGCGTCCTTCTCGGCGGACTGCCGCAGCCGCATGCGGATGTCGAGGGCGAGGGAGACGAGCAGTTTGGTGCGCCACGCCCAGCGGACGGTGTCGAGGAGCCACTTGTCGGCGGCCCGGCCCTCGTCGGCGATGCCGAAGCGGGTGGCGATGCGGCCTTCGTAGTAGGTGCGCTGCCCGGGCTCGGGTTCCTCGGAGTCCGGTTCGAGCGACAGGCTCAGCACCTCCTCCTTCTCGCCGCGCAGCGCCGCCAGGATGCGATGCGAGGGCAGGTCGGGGAAGGGCTCGGAGAACTCGAAGTAGTCGGCGAACTTGGCACCCTCGGTTTCCTTGCCGGGACGCACGGTGGACTTCAGCTGGCCGCGGGTCCACATCGCCTCGCGCAGCTCGCCGACGAGGTCGGCGTCCTCGGCGAAGCGTTCGACGAGGATGGCGCGGGCGCCGTCGAGCTGTTCGGCGCTGTACTGCGCGGGGTCGGTGGTGGGGTCGCCGAGGAGGGCGTCGGCGACGGGCTCGTGACCGGCCTCCCGCGCGATCTGCGCCTTGGTGCGGCGCTTCGGCTTGAACGGCAGGTAGATGTCCTCGAGCCGGGCCTTGGTGTCGGCGAGCAGGATCTGCGTGCGCAGCTCGTCGTCCAGCTTGCCCTGGGATTCGACGGACTCGAGCACCGCCGTGCGGCGCTCGTCGAGTTCACGCAGGTATCGCAGGCGTTCTTCGAGCTGCCGGAGCTGGGCGTCGTCGAGCCCGCCGGTGACCTCCTTGCGGTAACGGGCGATGAACGGCACCGTCGCGCCGCCGTCGAGCAGGTCGACCGCCGCGGCGACCTGACCTTCCCGGACGGCGAGTTCCTCGGCGATGCGCTGATTCACGGTCTTGAGAGCGGTCGTCACAGCGGTCGACCCTACCGCTATCCTTCCTCCGCCCTCGGTGACGCGGAGGGGCGTGCGCGTCTCCTCGACGGTGGGACGAGTTCGTCGGACAATCGACAACAGGAGGGTGGATATGTCCCGGGTGCGCGGCGGACGCTGGGCGATGCTGGCGCTGTCGTTGCTGACCGCAGCGACGGTGGGGGCGTGCGGCCCGGAGCCGGTCGGGTCGCCGGTCGCCCTGCCGTCCGCCGGCGTCGAGTCCCCCGGTCCGCTCGAACCACTCGGTTCGCTGCCCGATCGGATGACGGCCGCGGCGGCGACCGCGGCCGGGCGCGGCGCCGACGTCACGATCGCCGCGCTCGACCGGCGGACCGGGCTCCGGGTCGTCGGCGGCGTCGACACACCCGTCGAGACCGCGTCGGTGGCCAAGCTGTTCATCGCCGACGACCTGCTGTACCGGGCGGCGACGGGCGAGTTGCCGCTCGGCGGCAGCGACTACGACCGGATCACCGCGATGCTCGAGTCGTCGGACGATTCGGCGGCGAACGACCTGTGGTTCCGGCACGGCGACTCGGAGATCGTCGAGCGTACCGCCGCGCGGCACGCGCTCACCGGCACCGTCGCGCCGGCGGACGGGCTGTGGTGGAACACCGTCACCACCGCGTCGGACCTGCTCACCTGGTACGCGGATCTGCTCGACGGCACGGGCGGGCTCGACGAGTGGGGCCGGGCGACGATCCTGGGGCACCTGCGTGCCGCCGGCCCCGTCGGCGCCGACGGGTACGACCAGCGATTCGGGTTGCCGGACGGGCTGAGCGACACCACCGGGCTCGGCGTCAAGCAGGGTTGGATGTGCTGCCTGGACGGGCGCTGGATCCATCTGTCCACGGGGTTCGTCGGGGACGACGAGCGGTACGTGCTGGTAGTGCTCTCCCGCGAACTCGTGCACTACGACGCGGACGACGACCGGTGGACCGATCTGCCGGACACGGCGCTGTTCGATGCGACCGGGGATGCGAGCGCGCAGCACGCGCGGGAGACGGTGACCGAGGTGGTCCGCACGGTGTTCGGCAGCGCCGGGACGCACTGAGCGTGGGTCAGTCGGCGAGCAGGTCGGGTCGGCGTTCGCGGGTGCGCTCGAGCGCCTGTTCCCGCCGCCACGCGGCCACCTTGGCGTGGTCCCCGGACAGCAGTACCGGCGGCACGTCGAGGCCGCGCCAGCTGACGGGGCGGGTGTAGCTGGGGCCCTCGAGCAGCCCGTCGGAGAACGAGTCCTCCTGGTGGGACTGCTGATTGCCGAGGACGCCGGGCAGCAGCCGCACGACGGCCTCGGTCATGACGAGGACGGCGACCTCGCCGCCGATGAGCACGTAGTCGCCGATGCTGACCTCTTCGACGCGTACCCGGCGCGCGGCGTCGTCGAAGACGCGCTGGTCGATGCCTTCGTAGCGGCCGCAGGCGAATACGATGCGCTTCTCGCCGGCCCAGCGTTGCGCGGTGGCCTGGTCGAACGGCACACCGGCCGGGGTGGGGACGACGAGCAGCACGTCGGGGTCGGGTTCGCCGTCGGGCCCGGCGAGGACGTCGTCGAGGGCGGGCCCCCACACCGTGGGTTTCATGACCATGCCCGGTCCCCCGCCGTACGGGGCGTCGTCGACGGCCTTGTGCACGTCGTGGGTCCAGTCCCGCAGGTTGTGGATCCCCACGGAGACGAGTCCCTTGCCGATCGCCTTGCCGAGCAGCGCGACGCGCAGCGGCTCGAGGTATTCGGGGAAGATGGTGACGACGTCGAAACGCACGGGAGGCTATGTCTCCGAACCGAAGTCGGGGTCGAGCAGACCCTCGGGCGGATCGATCTCGACGACACCGGCCGCGAGCGAGACCGTCGGCACGATCGCGGTGACGAACGGAATCAGCAGTTCGCGCTGTTCGTCGCCGGCCGGCCGGACGGAGAGCAGTTCGCCGGCGGCGGTGTGCAGCACCTCGCGAACGGTGCCGATCTCGGTGCCGGCGTCGGGCCGGCCCTCGACGATACGTACGGACAGTCCCTCGAGTTCGTGGTCGTAGAACTCGTCCGGGTCGTCGGACGGCGGCAGATCGGCGCTGTCGACGACGAACAGGGTGCCGCGCAGGGCGTCGGCGGCGCTGCGATCGGTGACGCCCCGCACGCGCAGCAGAAGCCGCCCGGAGTGTTCCCGGGCGGCTTCCACCGTGTACGTCTGCAGGGTCTGCTCGCGGGGCTTGCGGCCGTGCAGCACCGCGCCGACGGCGAAGCGCTCCTCGGGTTCGTCGGTGCGAATCTCGACGACCACCTCACCCTTGATGCCGTGCGACTTGGCGACACGGCCCACCACGAGCTCCACCGCGGTGCGCCTACTGGTCGGTGTCGACGACGTCGACGCGGATCCCTCGGCCACCGATGCCGGAGACGAGGGTCCGCAGGGCGGTCGCGGTGCGGCCACCGCGACCGATGACCTTGCCGAGATCGTCGGGGTGCACGTGCACCTCGACGGTGCGCCCCCGACGGCCCGTGATCAGCTCGACGCGCACGTCGTCGGGGTTGGCGACGATTCCACGGACGAGATGCTCGACGGCATCGGCGACAACGGCGCTCATTACTCGGCAGCCTCGGTGGACTCGGAGGACTCCTCCGCGGCGTCTTCCTTGGCGGCCTTCTTCTTCTTGGGCGTGATGGCCTCGGCAGCCGGCGCGTTCTCGGCCTGCGCGAGGGCAGCCTGGAACAGCTCGAGCTTGGACGGCTTGGGCTCGGCCTTGCGCAGGGTGCCCTCGGTGCCGGGCAGGCCCTTGAACTTCTGCCAGTCGCCGGTGATCTTGAGGAGGTTCTCGACCGGCTCCGGCGGCCGGGGGCCGACGCCGAGCCAGTACTGGGCCCGCTCCGAGTCGATCTCGATCAGCGAGGGCTCTTCCTTCGGGTGGTACTTGCCGATGGTCTCGATGGCGCGGCCGTTGCGGCGGGTGCGCGAGTCGGCAACCACGATGCGGTACTGCGGGTTGCGGATCTTGCCGAGACGGGTGAGCTTGATCTTGACAGCCACTGCTGCGAATCTCCTTCGGCGCATGCGAAATACGCCTGTCACGTGCAATTCGGACGACGCGCCCTTCTGGCACGCCCGGTTTTGCCTCTATCCTGTGACCGCCGCGCGGTGCGTAACCGGATGCGACGACAGCGGTCCATTCTGCCAGATCCACCCGGCGGGACGAAAACGACAGGTCAGAGCAGCAGCAGCAGACCCAACGCGGGCAGGGTGTTGTTGAGCGAGTGCGCCACCCAGGACGAGAACACCGACCGGCCGCGCAGCCGCGCGAACCCCATCGCCGCGCCGCCCCACAGCAGCACCGGCAGCCGCCACCATTCCTGATGCCACACGGCGAACACGACGGTGGTGATCGTCAGGACGCCGATCGGGCGTCCCCACCACCGGTCGGGCCGGCGTTCGAGCGCCCCCCACAGCATGCCGCGGAACATCAGTTCCTCGCCGAGGGGGGCGCCGAACCACACCCAGGCCACGAGCAGCAGTTTCCACCCCGTGGGCAACCCGACCAGCGCGGTGAGCGGGGAATCGGCGGCGTCGATTCCCAGGGCGACGACGAGGATCGCCGCCAGGATCAACGCGCCGAGCAGCGCGATCCCCCCGCCGAGCAGACCGACCCCGAGCTGGTCGCGGAACTCCGCCCACGACCGCGGCAGACCGAAGTCGGCGACGGGCCCGCAGCCCCGCCACACGCTGAACGCGAGGGCCGCCGCCCCGGCGAGCAGGGTGGGGGCCATGATGGCGAGCACGTACGTCTCGGCGACGAAGCCCTCCCCGGCCAGGATCGGTCCCAACGTGAATCCGACGAGGTTGACGGCCAGCACCGCCAGCGCGGCGGGGATACCCCACCGGTGTGCGGGCCGGGACGGTGCGGGCAGCGCGGGAGCCGCAGCGGTCCCCGGGTCGGGCGGTTCGGGGGCGGTCATGTGCGGGCGGCGCGGCGGGTGACGACGGCACCCCGGAGCATCACCAGATCGGGCCGGGCCAGCACGTCCGGGCCGCTGCGCGGGTCGTCCGCGTACACCGTGAGGTCGGCCGGCGTGCCCGGTTCGAGGCTCGGGTGTCCCAGCCAGGTGCGGGCCGCCCAGCTGGCGGCGGCGAGCGCCTCGGTCGGGGTCAGCCCCGCCTTCCCGAGGGCGGCGACCTCGTCGGCGATGCGCCCGTGCCGCACCGAGCCGCCGGCGTCGGTGCCGGCATAGATCGGGATTCCGGCGTCGTGGGCAGCGCCGACGGTGTCCGCGACGCGGGCGTGCAGGTCCCGCATGTGCGCCGCATAGACCGGGAACCGGGCGGCCGAGTCGGCGATCTCCGGGAAATTGTCGATGTTGACCAGCGTCGGCACGAGGGCCGTGCCCTGCGCGGCCATCGCGGCGATGGTGTCGTCGGTCAGGCCCGTGCCGTGTTCGAGGCAGTCGATCCCGGCGGCGAGCAGGCCGGGCAGCGCGTCCTCCCCGAACACGTGCGCGGTCACCCGCGCTCCCTCCCGGTGGGCCGCGGCGATGGCCTCGACGAGGATCGCGTCCGACCACAGCGGGGCGAGATCGCCGGTGCCGCGGTCGATCCAGTCGCCGATGAGCTTGACCCAGCCGTCGCCGGCACGGGCCTGGCGCACCACTTCGTCCGGCAGCTGGGATTCGTCGTCGAGGTCGACGGGCAGGCCGCGGATGTAGCGCTTGGGCGCGGCGATGTGCCGTCCCGCGCGCACGATCCGCGGCAGGTCGGCCCGCGCGTCGAGGTGCCGGGTGTCGACCGGGGATCCCGCGTCGCGCAGTAGCAGCACCCCGGCGTCGCGTTCGGTGACGGCCTGCGCGATCAGCCCGTCCGCGTCCTCCGCGCCGCCACCGAAGCGGATCCCGACGTGGCAGTGGGCGTCGACGAGACCGGGCAGGATCCAGCCGTCGGCGGTGAGCAGTTCGGCCCCGGGGATCGGCTCGGCGGCGAACGTGCCGTCGTCGTCGATCCACAGCTCGACCGGCTCACCGTCCGGCAGGGACCGTCCGCGCAGGGTGAACGCCACGGCGGTCTACTTCTTCGGCAACTTCAGCTGCGAGAGGTCGAAGTTCTCGAGACCGGGCGGCAGCTCGTCGAGGCCCTTCGGCATCTTCGACAGGTCCGGGAACCCGGCGGGCATCCCACCCATGCCGGGCATGCCGGCGGGCATGCCGCCGGGGAACCCGCCCTTGATCTTCGGCGGGGTCGGCCCGCGGCCGCCCTTCTTGCCCTTCTTGCCCTTCTTCGCGCGCTGCGGCTTGCGGGATCCGGGCATGCCCATGCGCCCGGCCATCGCGGCCATCATCTTGCGGGCTTCGAAGAACCGGTCGACGAGCTGGTTGACGTCGGAGACCTTGACGCCGGAGCCGTTGGCGATCCGCAGCCGCCGGGAGGCGTTGATGATCTTCGGGTTGGCGCGCTCCGCCGGGGTCATGCCGCGGATGATCGCCTGGATGCGGTCGAGCTGCTTCTCGTCGACGTTCGCGAGGGCGTCCTTCATCTGGCCCGCACCCGGCAGCATGCCGAGCAGGTTCGCGATCGGACCCATCTTCCGCACGGCCATCATCTGGTCGAGGAAGTCCTCGAGGGTGAGCTCACCGGAACCGATCTTCGCGGCGGTGGCCTCGGCCTGCTGGGCGTCGAAGACCTGCTCGGCCTGCTCGATGAGGGTGAGCACGTCGCCCATGCCGAGGATGCGGCTGGCCATGCGCTCGGGGTGGAAGACGTCGAAGTCCTCGAGCTTCTCACCGGTGGACGCGAACAGGATCGGCTGGCCGGTCAGCTCACGGACGCTGAGGGCGGCACCGCCGCGGGCGTCGCCGTCGAGCTTGGTGAGCACCACGCCGGTGAAGCCGACACCGGCGCGGAACGCCTCGGCGGTGCTCACGGCGTCCTGGCCGATCATGGCATCGAGCACGAACAGCGTCTCGTCGGGCTGCACGGCGTCGCGGATGCCGGCGGCCTGGGCCATCAGCTCCTCGTCGATGCCGAGACGGCCGGCGGTGTCGACGACGACGACGTCGTAGTGCTTGGCGCGGGCCTCTGCGATGCCGTCGCGGGCGACGTTCACCGGGTCGGCGGCGGTGATGCCGAGCGGGTTCTCGCCTCCGCCGATCGAGGTGCCGGGGTGCGGGGCGAACACGGTCGCGCCGGCGCGCTCACCGACGATCTGCAGCTGGGTGACCGCACCGGGTCGCTGCAGGTCGCAGGCGACGAGCAGTGGGGTGTGTCCCTGGTCCTTGAGCCACTTGGCGAGCTTGCCGGCGAGGGTGGTCTTACCGGAACCCTGCAGACCGGCGAGCATGATCACCGTGGGCGGGGTCTTGGCGAACTGCAGCCGGCGGGTCTCACCGCCGAGGATCCCGACGAGTTCCTCGTTGACGATCTTGACGACCTGCTGCGCGGGGTTGAGCGCGCCGTGCACCTCGGCGCCCTTGGCACGTTCCTTGATCTTGGCGATGAACGAGCGCACCACGGGAAGCGCGACGTCGGCCTCGAGCAGCGCCAGGCGGATCTCCCGGGCGGTCGCGTCGATGTCGGCGTCGGAGAGGCGCCCCTTGCCGCGCAGGTCCTTGAGGGCTCCGGTCAACCTGTCGGAAAGGGATTCGAACACCGAATGCGCTCCTGGGTCTGGCGAAGATGCGGACAGTTCTGCGTTCCAGGGTAGCCGTTCGCGGCACGAGTTCTCGCACGTGCACGAGCGCCCACCCCACGCTCAGCCGTTGTCCTCGGGTTTCTTCGGTTCCGGCGCGGGCACCACGGCCAGCACGGCCCGCTCGATCCGCTCCCGGTTCTCCCGGGTGTCGGAGCCTGCGAGGTCGATGCAGAACGCGTCCACGACGGTGCGTCCGAGAGTGGCGACCCGGGCCCAGCGCACGTCGGCACCGCACCGTTCGAACGCGTCCGCGAGCCGGCACAGCATGCCCAGCCGGTCCTCGGCGCGCAGTTCGAGAATCGCCTGCCCCTGCTCCGGGGCGTCGATCCAGATCAGGTGCGGAGGCGCCTGCGCGTAGGTGCCCGGCACGGCCCGCTCCGGTCGTTCGGGCAGCTGCGCCTCGCGGGCGGCCTGCTCCTTCGCGGCGAGTGTGGCGAGCAGGTCCAGGTCCCCGGAGCGGGCCCGGACGAGTTCCTGCCGCAGTAGGCCCGCCGCCGGCGGGGCCCCGAACAGCGGGGCGACGGCGAAACTGTTGACCGCGCTGCCGGCGTGGCTGCCCACCGAGGCGGACAGCACGCGCAGGCCGTACAGTGCCAGCACTCCGGCAGCGTCGGACAGCAGGCCCGGCTCGTCGGGCGCGACAACCGTCACGGTGTAGGCGTGCGGGTTCTCCCCGGGTTGCAGGTCGACGTGGATGCCGCCCTGTTCCGCCCGCCCAGCGAGCTGGGGGTCGATCGGATCGGGGTGCGGCAGCTCCTCCCCCGCCATCATCAGCCGGCAGCGCCGGACCAGTTCCCGGATGAGCGCCGCCTTCCAGTCGCCCCACACTCCCGGGCCCGTCGCGAGCGAGTCCGCCTCGGCGAGTGCGTGCAGCAGTTCGAGCAGCACCGGGTCGCCGTCGATGGCCTCGACGACGGACTCCACCGTGGCGGGATCGTCGAGATCGCGCCGGGTCGCGGTGTGCGGAAGCAGCAGATGGTGGCGGACCATCGCGGACAGCACGGCGACGTCGGAGGGCCACAGGCCCATCCGGCGTCCGATCCGGGTGGCGAGCTCGGCTCCGACGACGCTGTGGTCGCCGCCGCGGCCCTTGCCGATGTCGTGCAGCAACGCCCCGAGCACCAGCAGATCGGGGCGCGCGACGCGGGTGGTCAGGCCTCCTGCCTGCACGGCGGTCTCCACCAGGTGCCGGTCCACCGTCCAGATGTGCACGGCATCGCGCGGGGGCAGATCCCGCACGGCGCCCCACTCGGGCAGCAGGCGGCCCCACAGTCCCGTCCGGTCGAGGGCCTCGATGGGGTCGATCGCGCGGGTCCCCGAACCGAGCAGCACGAGGAGGTCGTTCAGTGCGGTGCGCGGCCACGGTTCGCGCAATTCCGGTGCGTTGTCGGCCAGCCGGCCGAGAGTCGACGCGGAAATGGGCAGGTCGTGCTGCGCCGCGGCCGCCGCGACCCGCGTGATCAGACCGGGGTCCTTGCGGGGGTTCGCGTCACGGGCCAGCGTCACCTCCCCGCCGTGCTCCACGACACCCTCGTCGAGGGGACGGCGGACGGGGACGCGCCGCAACCGGGACAGTCCCTTGCGGGGCAGCGCGTTCCCGGCCGTGCGTACGCCGACCTCCACCGAGTAGCTCACGGTCCGCGCGGCCTCGGTGAGCACCCGGGCCAGGTCGAATCGGTCGCCGATGCGCAGGGCGGCGCCGATCTCGTCCGCGTCCTGGGCACGGAGCTGGTCGCGGGGACGACCGGCGACGCGGTGCAGCTCGGTGCGCACATCGAGCAGGCGGCGGTGCGCGGCCGCGAGCCCGCCGCCGGGAACGTCGGGGCCGAGGCCCGGCATGCCGTCGGTGAGCTGCGCGACGGACAGGGCGTTGAGCAGCTGCACGTCCCGCAGCCCGCCGCGGCCGCTCTTGAGATCGGGTTCGGCCCGGTGCGCGATCTGCCCGCTGCGCTCCCATCGGGCCTCGGTCAGTGCGATGAGCTCGTCGAACCGGCTGCGGATGCCGGTGCGCCACTGCCGCCGCACACCCCCGATCAGCAGGTTGCTCAGTTCGGGGTCGCCGGCGATGTGGCGGGCTTCGAGCATGCCGAGCGCGGCGGTCAGGTCGGATGCCGCTACCTGCAGAGCCTGCGGAACGGTCCGGACGCTGTGGTCGAGCTTGATGTGGGCGTCCCACAGGGGGTACCAGAGCCGGTCGGCGACGCGGGACACGACCGCTGGGTCCATGTCGTCGTGGAGCAGGACGAGGTCGAGATCGGAGTAGGGCAGCATCTCGCGACGGCCGAGGCCGCCGACGGCGACGACGGCGAAGCCGCAGTCGGGTGCGATGCCGAGTTCGGCGCCCTTGGTGACGAGCCAGAACTCGTGGAGGTCGACGAGGGCGTGGCGCAGGGCCGGGGCGTCGAGTCGGCGGTGGCGGGCACCACCGGAGAGCAGCTGGGTTCGGGCTCGGGCGAGGTCGGTGGCGGCGGTGCCGGTTCCGGCCGGTCCCGCAGACACCGGCGGCCCCGATCCCGCTGCGGAGGCAGCGGGACCAGGGCCGCGAGTTCCGGACCCGTTGGGGTCAGAGTGCATCGGCACCTCGTTCACCGGTGCGCACCCGGACCACGGTCTCGACCGGGGTGACCCATACCTTGCCGTCGCCGATCTTGCCGGTGCGGGATGCCTCGACGATGGTCTCGACCACCTTGTCGACGGTGGCGTCGTCGACGACGACCTCGACGCGGACCTTGGGAACGAAGTCGACGGAGTACTCCGCTCCGCGGTAGACCTCGGTGTGGCCCTTCTGGCGACCGTATCCCTGCACCTCGCTGACGGTCATGCCGAGCACACCCGCCTGCTCGAGGCCTGCCTTGACGTCCTCGAGGGTGAACGGCTTGACAATTGCCGTGATCAGCTTCATATCCTCATCCCTTCCCAGTCTCCAGTGCCCTGCTGTCTTCTTATCACTTGAGGGCGGCCGCGAAGTCGTATGCCGACTCCGCATGCTCGGCCTCGTCGATGCCGCGTGCCTCTTCCTCCTCCGACACCCGCCAGCCGAGCGGCTTGAGCGCGAAGGCGACGATCGCGGTGACGATGCCGGTGTAGACCAGGGCGAATACTGCGATGACGATCTGGATCACGAGCTGCTTGTAGTCGCCGCCGTAGAACAGTCCCGTCTCGGTGCCGAGGAAACCGATCGCGACGGTGCCCCACAGGCCCGCGACGAGGTGCACGCCGACGACGTCGAGGGAGTCGTCGTACCCGAACCTGTACTTCAGGCCGACCGCCAGGGCGGACAGGACGCCCGCGACCGCGCCGAGCACGATGGAGCCCACCGGGCTGAGCGCACCGGCCGCCGGAGTGATGGCGACCAGGCCGGCGACGGCACCCGAGGCGGCACCGAGGCTGGTGCCCTTGCCGTCGCGGATCCGTTCGGCGAGGAGCCAGCCGAGGATCGCGGCGGCGGTGGCCGTGGTGGTGTTGACCCAGGCCAGGCCGGCCACGCCGTCGGCGGCGAACGCGGAGCCGGCGTTGAACCCGAACCACCCGAACCACAGCAGCGCGGCGCCGAGCATGACGAACGGCAGGTTGTGCGGACGGAAGGCCGTGCGGCCGAACCCGGCGCGCTTGCCGATGATCAGCACCAGGACGAGCGCGGCGATGCCGGCGTTGATGTGCACGACCGTGCCACCGGCGAAGTCGATGGGCGCGACGGTCGCGACGAGCCCGCCCTCACCGTCGTCGGAGGTGCCGAAGATCTTGGCGGCGAGGCCGTCCTCGGAGCCGGAGAGCAGGCCGCCACCCCACACCATGTGGGCGAGGGGGAAGTACGCGACGGTGACCCAGACGGCGGCGAAGGTCAGCCAGGTGCCGAACTTCACGCGTTCGGCGAGGGCACCGCTGATCAGGGCGGTGGTGACGACCGCGAAGGTCACCTGGAAGGCGATGTCGATGATCTGCGGATAGTCGCCGAGACCGGGCAGGAACTCACCGGCGTCGTCGTAGATGGCGCCCTGCAGACCGAACATCTGGAACGGGTTGGCGAAGATGCCCCCGATGTCCTCGGTGCCGTAGGACATCGACCAGCCCCACAGCACGTAGATCACCGCGATGACCGCCATCGCCCCGAAGGACATCATCATCATGTTCAGGACGGCCTTCGTGCGCGACATGCCACCGTAGAAGAACGCCAGACCGGGCGTCATCAACAGCACCAGGGACGCCGATATCAGCATCCATGCCGCGTCGCCGGTGTTCACCACTTCCTCCACTTGCAACCTCCCTGTTGGCCGCGCCGGTCAGCGCGTCGTCGAGAGAAGAATGCTGTGGTGATGTTTCGGTGGGAGCGCCGCGCTGTTTCAGCGCAGTGAACGCAAATCGGACATGTGTTTCGTTCGTGTTTCGCCGCGAACCCGGCCGCCGCGGACCGTCCTCCGCGTCTCCCCGACGGTGGTCGCGGGAGGCGACGGCGGCGGGTCGGCGGGACTCGGGCCGGACGGATCCGGCGGGACCGGGTGGCCAGCGCGGCGAGCTCCCGCAGGAGCCTCTCGTCGCTGCTTCCCCGTCGCCACCCGCTCCCGCGGGATCCGTCCGGCACCTGTTTCTACCGAACCCGAGTGGCAGATGGGAACCGAGTGACGATTTGTTATCTTTCCGTGACAAAAACCGGCCACCCGGTCGGAGGCCGGGTGGCCGGGGTCGGTCGCGAGGCGGCGGGGTGCCGGGGCGTCAGCCCAGCAGGGCGTCGACGAATGCCCCCGGCTCGAACGGCGCGAGATCGTCCGCGCCCTCCCCGAGTCCGACGAGCTTCACCGGGACCCCGAGTTCGTGCTGGACCTGGAACACGATTCCGCCCTTGGCGGTGCCGTCGAGCTTGGTCAACACCACGCCGGTGATGTCGACGACCTCGGCGAACACGCGCGCCTGCATCAGGCCGTTCTGCCCGATCGTCGCGTCGAGCACCAACAGCACCTCGTCGACCGCGGCCTTCTTCTCCACGACCCTCTTGACCTTGCCGAGCTCGTCCATCAGACCGGTCTTGGTGTGCAGGCGGCCGGCGGTGTCGACGAGCACGGCGTCCACGCCCTGCTCGGTACCCCGGGCGACGGCGTCGAAGGCGATCGCGGCCGGGTCGGCCCCCTCCTTGCCGCGCACGACCTCGGCCCCGACCCGCTCGGCCCACGTCTGCAACTGGTCGGCGGCCGCCGCCCGGAAGGTGTCGGCGGCGCCCAGCAGGACGCGGCGGCCGTCGGCGACGAGGACCCGGGCGAGCTTGCCGGTGGTGGTGGTCTTCCCGGTGCCGTTGACCCCGACGACCAGCAGCACCGCTGGGTGATCCTGGTGCGGCAGGGCCCGGATCGACCGGTCCAGCTCCGGGTGCAGCGCCTCGACCAGCACGTCCCGCAGGACGGCCCGGGCCTCGGCCTCGGTGCGCACGCTGCGGGCGGCCATCTGCACGCGCAGCCGCTCGACGATCTGCGTGGTGGTCGCGGCGCCGAGGTCGGCGATCAGCAGCGTGTCCTCGATCTCCTCCCACGAGTCCTCGTCGAGGTCGCCACCGCCGAGCAGACCGAGCAGGCTCTTGCCCACGGCCGACTGCGACCGCGCGAGCCGGCCACGCAGCCGGTCCAGCCGGCCCTCGGTCGGGGCGATCTCCTCGATCGGCGGCACGTGCGGGACCGGCGCAACTTCGGGCTCGACGGCCGGCGGCGCGATGACCTCGGGTTCGACGGTCGGCGGCGCGATGACCTCGGGTTCGGCGGCGGGAGCCGGCGCGGCTTCCTCCACCGGCGCGGCTTCCTCCACCGGTGCGGTCTCCTCGACCGGCGGGACGACCTCGGACGGTGCCGGCGCCGTCTGCGGCTCGACGCCGGGGACGGGCTCGACCCGGGGTGCCGGTTCGACGGTGGGGGCGGCGCCGGCTTCCGGAGCCTGCTCGGGTTCGACCGTCGGTGCCGGAGCCTCCGAGACCTCCGCCGGCAGTGGCACGACCTTCGGTTCCGGGAGCACCGTGGATTCCGGAGTGACCGGCGGTTTGGGGGACGCCGGCGGTTCCGGGATCACCGGAGGTGTGGGGGCCGGCCGCTCGACCGGCTGCGGTGGCGCCGTCGCGGTCGCACCCTGACTGAAGCTGAATCCGCCCGCAGCCTTGTAGCCGCCGGATCGGTCCTTCTGCTCGGTGCTTTCGAGCTGCGGTGTCTGCTGCGCTGTCAGCGACACCTGCCGCCTCCGGTACAGCGTCAAGCCGACGACGAGCGCGACGAGGAGGACGGCAAGCGCCGCCGCGATGGCTATCCAGGCTCCGGTACTCACGCCCCCATACTGTCAGGCGCGGCGGCGGCGTTCAGCTCTGGGCGAGAAAGATCCTGACCGCGCATCCGCTGGGAGATGACACGGGTGATGCCGTCACCGCGCATGCTGACTCCGTACAGGGCGTCGGCGATCTCCATCGTCGGCTTCTGGTGGGTGATGACGATGAGCTGGGACTTTTCCCGCAGCTGCTCGAACAACCCGATCAGCCGGCGCAGGTTCGTGTCGTCGAGGGCGGCCTCCACCTCGTCCATCACGTAGAACGGCGACGGCCGGGCCCGGAAGATCGCCACGAGCATCGCCACCGCGGTCAGCGACTTCTCGCCTCCGGAGAGCAGCGACAGCCGCTTGACCTTCTTGCCCGGCGGCCGGGCCTCGACCTCGATGCCGGTGGTGAGCATGTCCGACGGATCCGTCAGCACGAGGCGGCCCTCGCCGCCGGGGAAGAGCTTGGCGAACACCTGCTCGAACTCGCGCTCGACGTCCGCATAGGCCTCGGTGAACACCTGCAGGATGCGGGCGTCGACGTCGGCGACCACGCCGAGCAGGTCCTTGCGGGCGTTCTTGACGTCCTCGAGCTGCGTGGCGAGAAAGTTGTACCGCTCCTCGAGGGCGGCGAACTCCTCGAGCGCCAACGGGTTGACCTTTCCCAGGGTCGCCAGGTCCTTCTCCGCGCGCTTGGCGCGCCGCTCCTGGGTGGCACGGTCGTACGGCTGCGGCTGCGGCGCGACGACCTGCTCGCCGCGCTCGCGCGCCTGCTCGAACTCGGCGATCTCGAGTTCGCTGGGCGGCAGCGGCACGTCGGGGCCGTACTCGGCGACCAGGTCGTCGGGTGCTATGGCGAACTGCTCGACGACGGCCTGCTCGAGCTGCTCGATCCGCAGCGCCGCCTGCGCGCGGGCGACCTCGTCCCGGTGTACCGCGTCGGTGAGCTGGGCGCGCTGCGCGCCGAGGTCGCGTACCCGTTCCTTGACCCGGTCGAGTTGTTCGGCGCGCTCGGCGCGCTGACGGGTCAGCTCGTCGCGGTGGGCCGATGCGGCGGCGATCACCTCGTCCAGGTGGGCGGCGACCCGGGCTCCGGACTCGGCCACGGCCGCGGCGACGGTCGCGGCCTGCCTGCGGGCCCGCTGCGCCCGCTCGGCGCGGGCCCGCGCCTCCCGTTCGGCCCGGGCGGCACGGCGCAGCGAGTCCGCCTTGCCGCGCAGCGCCTGGGCGCGTTCCTCCGCGGTGCGGGCCGCAAGCCTCGCCTCCATCTCCACCGCCCGGACCTCGGCGAGGGCGGCCGCGGCGACCTCCCGGTCGAGGGCCGTCGCGTCCGTGCCGGGGTCGGCGCCGTCGTCGCCCTGCTCCTGCTCGGCCAGCCGCAGCCGCTCCTCGAGCTCGACGACCTCCCGGCGGGCCGTGTCCCGTTCCGTCTCGGCGCGGGTGCGCTGCGCGGCGAGCCGCTCGGACTCGGCGTGGGCGGCGCGCGCGGCCTGCCCGAGCCGGCCCAGTTGCTCGTACACCGCGGACATCGCGGCGTCGGATTCGTTGAGGGCCGCGAGGGTCTGTTCGGCCACCTCGGCACGTGCCGCCTGCTCGGCCAGGGCCCCGGCGAGGGCCGCCGAGAGTTCCTCGGAGCGCCGCACCGCGCGGTCGAGGTCGGTGCGGGACGCGTCGATCGCGGCCTGCACCTCGAGCGTGCTCGGCGCGCGCCCGGAGCCGCCGACGACCCAGCCGGAGCCCGCGAGATCACCGCTGCGGGTCACGGCCCGCAGGTCGGGACGCACGTGGCACAGTTCGATCGCGGAGGGCAGGTCGTCCACGACGACGGTGCGCGCGAGCAACGCGTCGAGTCCGCCGCGCAGTTCCGGCGGGCAGTCGATCACGCCCCGCACCCAGCGTGCCCCGGCCGGCAGGCTCGCCGGCTCGGACGGTGCGGTGGTGCCGCCGGCGACGAACGCGACCCGGCCCTGGTCGGCGTCCACCAGCGCGGCGACGGCCGCGGCGGCCGCCGGGGCGGGGGCC
>NZ_AJFC01000066.1:0-981 GCF_000256505.1 Rhodococcus sp. P14
GCCGCCGGGACGGAGTCCGCGGCGAGCGCATCGGCGGCCGGGCCCATCGCCGCTGCGACGGCGACCTCGTATCCGGCCTCGACGCGGACGCGTTCCGCGAGCGGCCCCGCCAGTCCGAGATCGGGACGGTGCTCGAGGAGCCAGGCGGCGCCGTCCTTGCGTTCGAGGCCCATCGACAGCGCCTCGATGCGCGCCCCGAGGGAGGCGACCTCCTTGCCCGCCGCGCGCTCGGCGTCCTGCAGTTCCTGCACGCGCGCGTCGGCGAGCCGCAGGGCCTCGAGGGCGCGTTCGTGCTGGGCGTCGGCGTCGATCTCGCCGGCGTCGAGGTCGTCGATGCGGGCCTGGGCCGTCTCGAACTCGGCCTGGGCGGCGACACCCCGCAGCCGGGCCTCCTCGATGGCGACGGTCAGCCGGGTGACCTCCGCGTCGATGGACTCGGCGCGCGTGCGCACGGTCTCGACCTGTCCGGCCAGGCGCGCGAGTCCCTCCCGCCGGTCGGCGACGGCCCGCACCGCGGCCAGGTGCGCCCGCTCGGCGGCCGCGGCGGCCTCCTCCTGGACGGCGAGTTGCTCCTTTGCGGCTTCGAGGGTGCCGTGGGCGATCTCGACCCCCTCGAGGAGTTCGGCCTCCTCTTCGGCGATCCGGTCGGCGCGGGCCTCCATCTCGTCCGGGTCCTGGCCGTCGCGGGCCGCCGGGGCGGTGTCGAGGTGGCGGGCGCGTTCCTGGGCGATGCGCACGGTGGCACCGAGGCGTTCGGCGAGCGCGGAGAGGCGGAACCAGGTCTGCGACGCAGCCTCGGCGCCGGGGGTGAGCCGAGCGACCGCCTCCTCGTGGCGTGCGAGTTCGGCGTTGGCGTCGTCCAGTTCCGCAGCGACGTGATCGAGTCGTTCGCGCAGGACGCGTTCCTGCTCGTCCTGATCGGCGAATTCGGCGCGCCGGGTCACGAGGTCGTCGGCGGCGAGCCGCAGGCGGGGGGCGCGC
>NZ_AJFC01000067.1:0-3807 GCF_000256505.1 Rhodococcus sp. P14
GTCGCGCAGGTCGGCCTGGATGGTCTGGGCGCGGCGCGCCACCTCGGCCTGACGGCCGAGCGGTTTGAGCTGGCGGCGCAGCTCGGCGGTGAGGTCGGTCAGGCGCGCCAGGTTGGCCTGCATCGCGTCGAGCTTGCGGACCGCCTTCTCCTTGCGCTTGCGGTGTTTGAGGACACCGGCAGCCTCCTCGATGAAGGCACGGCGGTCCTCCGGCCGGGACTCGAGGATGGCGGAGAGGCGGCCCTGACCGACGATGACGTGCATCTCCCGGCCGATGCCGGAGTCGGACAACAGTTCCTGCACGTCCATCAACCGGCACGAGTTCCCGTTGATCTCGTATTCCCCCGCGCCGTCGCGGAACATCCGCCGGGTGATGGACACCTCGGAGTACTCGATGGGCAGCGCGCCGTCGGAGTTGTCGATGGTGAGGGTGACCTCGGCCCGGCCCAGGGGCTGCCGGCCGGCGGTGCCGGCGAAGATGACGTCCTGCATCTTGCCGCCGCGCAGCGCCTTGGCGCCCTGCTCGCCCATCACCCAGGTGAGGGCGTCGACGACGTTGGACTTGCCGGAACCGTTCGGCCCTACGACACACGTGATGCCCGGTTCGAACCGCAGAGTCGTCGCGGACGCGAAAGACTTGAAGCCCTTGAGCGTCAGACCCTTCAAATACATGTGCGAGAACCTTACCGGCGGGCCGTCACCGCTCGACGAAGCCGGTCAGGTCGCCGCGCGCCGGCTCCCAGCTCTCCACCACCAGCCGCACCGTGCCCGGTGTCTCGCCCGAGCGCAGCGCGGCGAGCAGGCGTTCGAGGGCGTCGCGGGGGCCCTCGGCGATGACGAGCACGCGTCCGTCGGGGTGGTTGGTGGCGTGACCGACGACGCCGAGTTCGAGGGCGCGCGAGCGGGTCCACCAGCGGAATCCCACACCTTGGACGTACCCGTGCACCCAGGCGGTGAGCCGGACCGCATCCGGCGACGACTGCATCACGACGGCTCCCCGGCATCGCGGACCGGACGCACGGCGTGGACGGAGCCGTCGAATCCGGTGGTGTAGAGGACGTCCGGGTCCCAGCCGGGACCGTCGCCGAACGCGACGGCGGAGACGAAGGGGACCCCGGTGGCGATCGTGCAGCCGGCGCCGGTCACCGGGTCGACGCGCAGGATCCTGCCGGCGACGTTGAGCGGGACGTACAGCGCACCGTCGGGCCCCACGTCGAGGTCGTCGGCGGTTTCGAGGGGGCCGGGACCGGACGGGTCCAGAGTCCGGGCCGGGCCGTCGAGATCGTCGGCGTCGAGCGCATGAATCCGGGTGGTCGGATCGAATGTTGTTGCTGCATACACGGTTTTGCCTTCGATCGCGAGTCCGTTGACGGAACCGAGGTCGGTGCGGAGCGTCTCCGGAGCGCGGCCGTCGACCGGGACGCGGGTCAGGCCCGGGGGGCTGCCCAGATTCCGGCTGACGAGGAAGTCTCCGCCGGGGAGGCGGACGAGGCCGTTGGGCATCGTGAGGCCCGCCGCGACGGTGCGGCGCGCCCCGGTGTCGAGGTCGACGGCCTCCAGGGTGCCGTCGGTGCGGCCGAGCAGCCCGGAGACGGTGCCGTTGCCCGTCGTGAAGAACGCGGTGCCCTCGTCGACGACGATGCCGCCGGGCGCCGGGACCTCGGCCACCACGGTGTCGGCCCGCCCGTCGGGGGTGAGGGTCAGCAGCGACCCGCCGCCCGCCGGGGTGGACGCCGAGGCCAGCAGTCCGCCCCGACCGTCGAAGGCGAGGTTCTCGAGGATGCCGAGCCCGGACGCGACGACGTCCACCCGCCACGGCGTGCAGCTCGTCGGGGCGGACGCGGCCGCCGCCGGCGCTCCGCCCGCGAGGAGCCCGACGGCGAGCGCGAGTCCGGCCGCTTTGCGATCCATCCGCCCTCCCTGCCGATATCCGCCGCTCACGCGTCCCAAACGATGTTCAGCGTCACCTTGGTGCCGGCCTCGAGGGTACGGCCGACGGTGCACACCTTGTCGACGGATCGCTCCACGAGCGCGACAAGACGCCGTTGCGCCTCCTCGTCCAGCTCGCTGAGGTCCAGCACCATCTCCTCGACGAGGTGCGGGTACACCTCGTTCTCCCGGTCCGCAGCGCCGGAGACCCGGATCGTGGCGTCGTAGTCGTCGCCGAGCCGGCGCGAGAGCGGGAAGTCCGAGCTCATCCCCGAGCAGGCCGCCAGCGCGATCTTCAGCAGCTCGCCGGGGGTGAAGACGCCGTCGACGGTCTCCGATCCGATCAGCACCTCGGCACCGCGGGAGCTGCGACCGGTGTAGCGGCGGGTGCCGGTGCGCTCGACCCACAGCTCGGTCGTCGGGGTGTCGGAAGTCTGTTCAGCCATGCGGGAGATCCTGCCATGATCACCCGACGGCCAGTTCGCGCAGGATCGCGACGAGCTCCTCGGCGGCGACGGGCGTGTCGGCGCTGGTGCGGCGCAGCAGCCCGACGGGTTCGGCGGTGCCGGGCGTGGGCACCGGCAGCCGCACGAGCGTGCCGTCGTCCAAATCGCCCTGCGGGACCCGCTCGGGGGTCAGCCACACGGCGTCGCCGGTGCGCACCAGCCCGCGCGCGACCGAGACATCGAGGGTCTCGATGATGCCGGACGGCAGCCGCAGCCCGTGCCGGGCGAGGAAGCCCTCGGTGTGGTGCCGCGGCACCGTGCCGGCGGTGGCGACGACGAGAGGATGATCCAGCACCGCCGGCACCGACACCGGACCCTCGGCCAGCGGATGATCCGGGCGCACGACCAGGGCCAGCGACTCGGCGTACAGAAGTTCGAACGAGAGCCCCCGCATGGTCTCCGGGTCGGCCGTCCGGCCGAGGACGAAGTCGAGTTCGCCCGCGCGCACCGCGCCGAGGAGGGCGGTGTTCGGGCCCGTGCGGATCTGTACGCCGACGTGTGGGCGCCGGTCCCGAAACCGGGTGATCGCGCCGGGCAGCAGGGTGCTCGCGACGGTGGGCAGGGCGCCGACCCGCACCGGGGCAACGGCCGGTTGTCCCGTTCCGGCCAGCACGCCTGCGGCGGATGCCAGCGCATCCGTGACCTCGACGGCACGACTCAGGAATTCCTCCCCGGCCCGCGTGAGCCGGGCGCCGTGCCGTCCCCGGTCCACGAGGCGCGCGCCGGAGAGCGCTTCGAGCTCGTTGAGGGTCTTGGTGACCGCCGGCTGGCTCAGGTGCAGCCGGGCGGCAGCCCGGCCGAGGTTGCCCTCCTGGGCGACGGCGACGAAACACGTCAGGTGACGTAACCGGATGCGATCGAGAAGCCGCGATGCCCGGTCACCCGGTGGGACGCCCTCACTTTGCATCACTGAAAGTTATGCAAGATCGCCGAAATCGTCAATTTACATGACTCTTGCTCACCCATAGCGTGATGCACATCCCGTCCGTCGCAGTGCGACAGTTCCCAGGAGTACCGCCTCATGATCATCGCCGCCCCCGGCGCCGCGTCCGGCGAGTTCGTCGAACGCGACCACACCCAGCACCCGCCCGCGCTGACCCCCGGATACCGCACATCGGTGTTGCGTTCCCCACGCAATGCACTGATCGCACCGCGCCCCACGCTCTCGGAAACGACCGGGCCGGTGTTCGACCCGCGCGAGCTCGGCGAGAAGGACAACGACCTCATCCTCAACTTCGCCAAGGACGGCCTGCCGATCGGTGAGCGCCTGATCGTGCACGGCTACGTACGCGACGAGTTCGGCAACCCGGTGAAGGGCGCCCTGGTCGAGGCCTGGCAGGCCAACGCCGGCGGGCGCCCACCCCCCCAAAAA
>NZ_AJFC01000068.1:0-26512 GCF_000256505.1 Rhodococcus sp. P14
AAAGGACCGCTACCTCGCGCCGATCGACCCGAATTTCGGCGGTTGCGGCCGCATGATCACCGACGAGAACGGCTACTACTTCTTCCGCACCATCAAGCCCGGGCCGTACCCGTGGGCCAACAGCACCAACGCCTGGCGGCCCGCGCACATCCACTTCTCGATCAACGGCACCGGCTGGGCACAGCGCCTGATCACCCAGATGTACTTCGAGGGCGACCCGCTCATCGAGCGCTGCCCCATCGCGAAGACCGTTCCGACGCTGGACCAGCTGCGCAGCCTGATCGCACAGGAGGATCCCGCCAACAACGCTCCCTTCGACGCGCGTACCTACCGCTTCGACCTCACCCTGCGCGGCCGCCGCGCCACCTTCTTCGACAACATCACCCTTCCCGGAGCCCCCCGATGAGCCTTTCCCCGCACAGCATGATCGCGCGCCGCCCGGAGACCCCCTCGCAGACCGGCGGCCCGTACGTCCACATCGGGCTCGCGCCGCAGCAGGCCGGGTTCGACATCTTCGACCACAACTTCGGCAACGTCCTCACCACGCCGGAGACGAAGGGCGAGCACATCACCCTCGAGGGCCGCGTGTTCGACGGCACCGGCACCCCCGTGCGCGACGTGCTGATCGAGATCTGGCAGGCCAACGCCGCCGGCAGGTACGCCCACCCCGGCGATTCCCAGGACGGCCACACCCAGGGCGGCCGTACCCAGGCTCGGGAGATCGATCCGACCTTCCGCGGCTGGGGCCGCACGGGCGGCGACTTCGACACCGGCGTCTACACCTTCGAGACGATCAAGCCGGGGCCGGTGCCGGCGAACGACGGCGGGACCCAGGCCCCGCACATCCTTATGGTGCTGTTCGCCCGGGGCATCAACCTCGGCCTGCACACCCGGGTCTACTTCGACGACGAGGCCGACGCCAACGCCGCCGACCCCGTCCTGACCGGGATCGAGTGGGAGACCCGCCGCGACACGCTGATCGCGACACGCTCCGAACGCGACGGCAAGGTGGTCTACACCTTCGACGTGTACCTGCAGGACACCCCGGCGGGCGGCCACGAGACCGTGTTCTTCGACATCTGAGCGGGATCCACGGGCGAGGGCGCGCGTTTCGGGGAGTGGCCGCGTGGGCATCCTTGCGCCGACCACATCGCAGCGAACGAAGGCCCGGCACTGGACACCGCGATCATCTACGTCTCCGCCGGGCTCGCGCTGCTCTTCGCCGTCACCGTGCCTCGGCTCTTCCACAACCGCGCGATCTCGGCACCCATGATCGTGCTGGTGGCCGGCGCGTTGCTCGGGCTGCTGTTCGACAATGTCGAAGCCGTCACCCCCGGCTGGCACCCGGCCGTGGCGGAGTACCTCAGCGAGGTCTGCGTGATCGTCGCGCTCATGGGAGTCGGCCTCGCGATCGACCGCCCGCTCGGGTGGCGGTCGTGGAAGTCCACCCGGCGGCTGCTGCTGGTCGCGATGCCCCTCGGCATCGTGGCCGTCGCGGTGCTGGGCTGGTGGGCCGCGGCGCTGACTCCCGCGGCCGCCGTGCTGCTCGGGGCCGCCCTCGCCCCGACCGATCCCGTCCTCGCGTCCGACGTGCAGGTCGAGGGGCCCACGTCCGGGGAGGGTTCCCACCGCGAGGACGACGAGGTGCGGTTCGCGCTCACGTCCGAGGCCGGCCTCAACGATGCGCTGGCGTTCCCCTTCGTCTACCTCGCCCTCTTCCTGTTCACGAAGGGCCCGATCGAGGACTGGATCGTGTCCTGGGTCCTGTGGGAGCTACTCGGCAAGATCGTCCTGGGCGCCGTGGTGGGCGCGCTGGCGGGCCATCTCGTCGGGCGGGCGGTGTTCCACTTCCCCGTCGCACACGTGCGGCTGGCCGACCGGGGTGAACCGATCGTCGCGCTCGCGGCCACCTTCGCGGTGTACGGAATCGCCGAACTGGTCGGCGGCTACGGCTTCCTCGCCGTCTTCGTGTGTGCGGTCGCCATGCGGCGCATCGAACGCGCACACGAGTACCACGCGGAGATGCACAGCCTCGTCGAGCAGCTCGAGCACGTCCTCACGCTTGCGGTCCTGCTCCTGCTGGGGGCCGGCCTCACCACCGGCCTGCTCGCCGAGTTGTCGTGGGGTTCGGTTCTCGTCGGGGCCGCCCTGGTCCTGGTGATCCGGCCCGTGGTCGGCTGGCTCTCGCTCCTGGGCTGTGACGAGATGGACGTCCGCGAACGCCGCGTCACGGCCTTCTTCGGCGTGCGCGGCATCGGCTCCGTCTACTACCTCGCGTACGCCGCGGCGGAGCTCGACATCGCGCAGGAGCAGGAGCTGTGGGCCGCCGTCGCCTTCACCGTCGTCTTCTCCGTTCTCGTGCACGGAGTGAGCGCGACGAGGGTGATGCGCATGCTCGACGACGCGCGCGCGCAGGGCCCGCCGTAGGCGCTCCTCGTCCTCGACAGGCGGGGTAAGCCCTCCCCTCTTGTCAGCGGCTGAACACGCGTTTAACATACTGATCATGAGTTCAACGCCGGGTCGGCTCTCGGCGGCCGAGCGCCGGGATCTCACGTCCGCCGCGCGCATCCGGGAGGCCGCAATCCTCCGTTTCGCCCGCGACGGGTTCGGCGCGTCCCTGCGGACCATCGCCGCGGACGCGGGGGTGAGCGGGGCGTTGATCGTGCACCACTTCGGATCCAAGAAGGATCTGCGACGGGCGTGCGACGCGTGGGTCCTGGAACAGATCCGCGACTCCAAGCGGACGACTCTCGCGGACGGCGACTCCGGCCCGTGGCCGGCCCAACTCGGGCGGGCCGAGCGGTACGCTCCGCTCGCCGTCTACGTCGCCCGCACCTTTCAGGCCGGCGGCGAGAGCGCGGCCGAGTTCTTCGACCACTTGGTCGACGACGCGGTCGACTACCTCGCCGGAGGCGAACGCAGCGGCCTGATCCGGCCGTCCCGGGACAACCGCGCCCGGGCCCGCCTGCTCACCGCCATGAACGTGGGGTCGATGCTGCTGCAGATGACCCTGCACCCGGATCTCCTGCGGGGCGGGGACTTCACCGGGTTCTTCCGGCACCTGACCGAGACCGTCACCGCCCCGGCCCTCGAACTGTATTCCGAGGGCCTGCTCACCAGCCGCAAGCTGCTCGACGACTACCTGATGTACGTCCCGGACCCACCGGCGGGCGCCGGGGGCGGCGAATCCGCCGCTCCCCCTTCCTGATCCGGAACCCGCCTACCCTCAGGACACAGTCATGAACACGATCGTCGAGGTCCACGACCTCACCAAGACGTTCGGCGCCACGACCGCGCTGGACGGTCTCAGCTTTCAGGTCGGCCGCGGTGAGGTGGCCGGCTTCCTCGGCCCCAACGGTGCCGGCAAGTCCACGACCATCCGGATCCTGCTGGGGCTCCTGCGCGCCGACGGCGGCTCCGCAACCGTGCTCGGGTTCGATCCGTGGCGCGATGCCGTCGAGTTGCACCGGCACCTCGCGTACGTCCCGGGCGAGGTGAACCTGTGGCCGTCGCTCACCGGCGGCGAGGCCATCGACTTCCTGTGCCGACTGCGGGGAGGGGCCGACCGCGCACGTCGCACCGAGCTGGTCGAACGCTTCGAACTCGACCCTCGCAAGAAGTGCCGCGCCTATTCCAAGGGCAACCGCCAGAAGGTGGCGCTGATCTCGGCACTCGCCTCGGACGTGGATCTCCTCGTCCTCGACGAGCCGACGTCCGGCCTCGACCCGTTGATGGAGCGGGTGTTCCAGGACTGTGTTGCCGAAGCGACCCAGCGCGGGTCGTCGGTGTTGCTGTCGAGTCACATCCTCGCCGAGGTGGAAAAGCTCTGCGACACCGTGACGATCATCCGGGACGGACGGACCGTGGAATCCGGGTCGCTGGCCCAGCTGCGGCATCTCACCCGGTCGACGATCACGGTCCGCACCGACCTCGACGCGTCCGGACTGGCGCAGGTCGAAGGCGTACACGAGCTGCGAAACGAGCACGGGCACACCGTGTTCGAGGTCGACAACGGTCACCTCGAGGAGGTGGTCCGCCGGCTCGCGGAGTACGGCGTCCGCAGCCTCGAGAGCGCACCGCCGTCGCTCGAGGAGCTGTTCCTGCGCCACTACGGCAGCGATCGACAGGTCGCCGGCGTGGGCGGCGGACGATGAACGCCTTCGCCGGGACCGCCTTCCTGGTCCGCTTCGACCTGCGCCGGGACCGGATCCGGCTGCCGCTGTGGGTGATCGGCATCTCGGCCCTGGCGGCGTACTTCGTCGCGGCCCTGCGGCTGGCGTACCCGGACACCGAGGACCTCCGCAGCGTGGCCGGTTTCGCCGACAATCCAGCGGGGGTGATGATGTCGGGTCCCGGCTACGGCATGGACGACCCCACGCTCGAGGCATTCGTGGCGAACCAGTACGGGCTGTACCTGCTGGTCGCCGCCGGGGTCATGAATATCCTCCTCGTCGTCCGGCACACCCGGGGCGAGGAGGAGAACGGTCGCACCGAACTCGTCCTGGCGGGTCAGGTGGGCCGGCGCGCCCCGCTGACCGCGGCCCTGGTCACCGCGCTCGTCGCGAACGCCGCCCTCGTCGTGGCCGGCGGCGCGGCAATGACGGCGGCCGGGGTGGACGCCGGCGGGGCGGTGCTGTTCGCCGCCGGGTTCGCGGCGCTGGGGCTGTTCTTCGCCGCACTCACCGCCCTGGTGTGCCAGGTGTGCGAACACGCGCGCACTGCCACAGGACTGGCTGCAGCGGCACTGGGAACGGCCTTCGTCGTGCGGGGCGTCGGCGACGTCCTGGAGCGGCACGGCAGCGCGGTGTCCTGGCTGTCCCCCATCGCCTGGTCTCAGCAGACGCGAGCATTCGTCGATCCGCGATGGGGACCGCTGGCCTTGTCGTTCGGGTTCGCGGCGGTCGCCGCAGCGGCCGCGTACCGGGTCGTGGACCGTCGCGACCTCGGCGCCGGACTGGTGCCCCCGCGGCCGGGCCGCGACGAGGCGGCACCGGCGCTGGCGACCCCGTTCGCGCTGGCGCTACGGTTACAGCGCCGCAGCATCGCCGGGTGGGGCACGGGCCTGGCACTGACGGGATTGTTCTACGGCTCCCTGACCGGCTCGATCGCCGAGAGCTTCGCGAACCTGCCCGAGGACATTCTTGTGCTCATGGGTGGTTCGACCGCGAATCTCGTCGACGGCTTCCTGGGCCTGACCGGGTACACGATGGCCTTCCTCGCCTCCTGCTTCGCGATCCTGTCCGTCCGTCGCTTGCGGAGCGAGGAGCAGTCGGGCCAAATCGAGCCCGTCTTGGCGACCGCGACGGGCCGGGCCGGATGGATGGCAGCGGGGCTGTCCGTGACCGCCCTGGGCGTGGTGGCGCTCCTCGCACTCGCCGGCCTGGGGACCGGGCTGGGGGCTGCGGCGTCCACCGGCGAGCCGATCCGGGTGGCCGCGTCGGTATGGGCGCTTCTCGGCTACGTTCCCGCCGTGCTCGGTGTCGCGGCGATCGCAGCGGCGCTGTTCGGTCTCGTCCCTCGCGCCTTCGATCTGGTCTGGGTGCTGGTCGTCTACGGCTACCTGGTGGGCAGTTTCGGACCGATCCTGGATCTGCCCGGCAGCGCCGGCGCTCTCTCCCCGCTGAACCATGTACGGCAGATGCCGCTCGAACCGTTCGCCGCGGGTTCCTTCGTCGCTCTCGTCGTTCTTGCCGCGCTCGTCACGGCGGCCGGGCTGGCCGCGTTCCGGCGGCGCGACCTCCGGAGCGCATGACCCACCCGCGGCGGACTCTCCTTGCCCCTCCGTAATGTTAGTAGCTAACATTACGGGGTGTCCAAGTCCGCGCGAACCCGTCAGCGCATCCAGGCGACGGCGGTGCACCTGTTCACCGAGGACGGCTACGACGCCGTCACCGTGGACCGGATCGCCTCCGCCGCCGGGGTGTCGCACATGACGTTCTTCCGGCACTTTCCGTCCAAGGATGCGGTCCTGCTCGACGACCCCTACGACCCGGTCATCGCGGAGGCCGTGGCCGCGCAACCGGCGGACCGGAGCCCGCTGGAACGGGCGTGCCGGGGGATCCTCGAGGCCTGGGCGCAGATTCCCGAGAGCGACCTCGGGGACGTGCGCACCCGCCTGAGAATCGTCGCGACGCATCCCCGGCTGCGCGCGCGGATGTGGGAGAACACGCTGCGCACCCAGGAGGCCGTCGCCGCCGCGCTCGCCGAACCGGGCACCCGACGACTCGAAGCCGCCGTCGCCGCCGGGGCCTGCATGGGCGCCCTCATGGCGGCGCTGACGGACTGGGCCGAGACCGGCGACGGGACGCTCGGCAACCGCATCGCGTCGGCCCTGCGCCAGCTCGTACCGCAGGCCCGTCCCTCGCGGCAGTCGCGGGAGACGTCATGACGACGGTCGGCGACGTCGTGCTCGAGTGCCGCGACTTGTGCACACGCTACGGCTCCACGACGGTGCTCGAGAACGTCTCCACCGAGGTGCGTGCGGGCGAGGTGCACGCCTTCGTGGGCCTCAACGGGGCAGGCAAGACGACCCTGATGCGCCTGTTCCTCGGCATGATCGAGCCCGACGACGGAATCGTGCGCGTCCGGGGCCTGGCACCGGCGTCGATGCCGGCTCGGCACTGGACGGGGGTCGGGCACCTCGTCGAAACACCGCTTCTCTACCCCGAACTCACCGTCGTGCAGAACCTGCGCATCGCGGGGCGTCTCGCCGGCCTGTCCGCGGCGGGCGCCACCGCCGCGGCCGACCGGTGGATCGAGGAACTCGTCCTGGCCCGGTGGGCGCGGACCGGTGCCCGGAAACTGTCCCTCGGCAACCGGCAGCGACTGGGGCTGGCCGCGGCACTGATCGCGGACCCGGATGTGCTGATCCTGGACGAGCCGACCAATGCGCTGGATCCGGCCGGGATCATGCTGTTGCGCACGCTGCTGCAGCGCAGCCGGGAGCGTGGCACGGCGACGCTGGTGTCGAGTCACCACCTCGACGAGGTCGCCCGCGTGGCCGACCGCATCACAGTCGTGAACGAGGGGCGCACCGTCGGCGCCCTCGACCCTCGCGGCATCGATCTCGAGCGGCAGTTCTTCGACCTGGTGTACCGCGACAGCGAGGCGCGCCGATGACCACGTCCGAGCAGGTCCGGGCCGCACTGGCGGTGGAATGGGCCAAGTTCCGGCGGGCGCGTCCCGTGTGGGTCACCACCGTCCTCCTCACGACGGGGGTGGTGGCCATGTGCGTGCTGACCCTGCGATCCGTGCACGGCGCCGACGCCACGATGGCGGGCAAGGCGCAGGCGATCGTCGAGGACGGCGGCCGTGCGGGGCTGTTCGCCGCAGCCGATACCATCGTCTCGGTGGGCGGGCTTCTCGGGTTCGGTGTGGTCGTCGGCTGGGTCTTCGGCCGCGAGTTCACCGACGGGGCGATCAGCGGGCTGTGGGCCGCCCCGGTCTCCCGCCCGGCCGTCGCTGCAGCGAAACTGCTGATCCTGCTGACCTGGTCCGTCGCCGTCAGCGTCGCGACGGGCGCCGCGCTTGCGGTCGCGGGAACGTTCGTCGACGACGATCCCCTCGACCCCGGGACGGCTGCGCTCGTCGGCCGATTCCTCGCCGTAGCCCTGCTCACCGCGGGGCTCGCCGTTCCCTGCGCCTGGGTCGCCACCGTGGCACGGGGATACCTGCCCGCGATCGGGACGATCATCGCCGTGGTGATCGCCGCCCAGATGGCGGTCATGACGGGAGCCGGCGGCTGGTTCCCGTTCTCCGCTCCGGGTCTGTGGGCGGCGGGACCGCAGGCCGGTTCCGTGACCGCTCCGCAGCTCGCGCTGGCCCTCACCGTTCCGGTCGTCTCGGCGGGCCTGACCCTGTGGTCGTGGCGTCGGCTCAGCCTCGTGCACCAGTGACTTCAGGCGGGACCGAGGCTCCCTCGATCCGGGCCTGATGCCCGGAGTGCCGGGAAATCCGGTCGGCGATCGGTGCTCGCATTTCACGACCAGGGAGGCACCATGGGCCGTGCCGCGGTGGACGTGCCGCCCGGGACGACGTCCCGCCGTCCGAGATCGTGGTCGTCGACACCGATCCGTTGATGCGCGAGGTCGCCGCCCACGGCAGCCACGATTGCGAGCGGCTCCACGACACCGGCATCGGCCGCGGTGAACCTCAGTTGGGGCTTCCCCCGGCCGCCAGGAAGTTGTCGACGGCGCGTTGGAGCCGGTCGAGCGCGGCGCCGTACGACGTGAAGTCGCCCGTGCGCTGAGCCTCGCGCAGATCCGCCAGGGCGCTGTTCAGTTCGACGACGGCGGCGGTCAGCTGCTCCGGGGTCGGCTCCGCGGCCGGCGGGGGCGCGGTGGTCGGCGGCACCGCGGCGCCGTCCTCGGGCGGCGGCGCGGTCGCAGGATCCGGCGAGGTCGCGGCGTCTCCTCCGGGCGCGGTCGCCACCCGGCCCGTTCCCGCCCCGAAGACCTGGTCGAGGGCCTCGGCGAGGGTGGGCGCGTACCCGACACGGACGCCGCCGGCGCTGGGTTCGCGATAGCTGACCAGCACCCGCGACAACTGCGGGAACGTCGAACCGTCGGCGGTGCTCGTGAGACGTTCGGTGAACAGGGGCTCGACGTAGAGCCCCCCGCCGTCCGCTATCGGCAGCGTCAGCAGATTGCCGTAGTGGATCCGGTTTGACCGCTCGAGCAGGGTGCGTTCGGAGGCCACCCGGGTGTCGGAGATCATCGAGTTCTGGGTCTGCTGCGGACCCTGGGTCTGCGTGTCGGTCGGCAGCTGCAGCACCTCCATCCGGCCGTAGTTGTCCGGGTCGGAGTCCACCGAGATGTAGGCGGAGAGGAATTCTCGGTTGAACCCCACCATCGCGCTGGCCAGACGGAAGGACGGTTCCGCGCTCTCGCGGTCACCGACCAGCACGTAGTACGGCGGCTGAGACCCCACGGCCTCGGAGGTGGGGTCGCTGGGAACGGACCAGAACGCATTGTTGGTGAAGAATTCCCGTGGGTCGTCGACGTGGTACTTCGCGAGCCGGTCCCGCTGGAGACCGAAGAGGTCCTCCGGGTAACGGAAGTGGGAGCGCAGTTCCGGGCTGATCGATTCCGGCGGTTGCACGGCGTCGGGGAAGGCGCCCATCCACGCCGCGAGGACCGGGTCGTTCGTGTCCACCTGGTAGAGGGTGACGGTGCCGTCGTAGGCGTCCACCGTGGCCTTGACCGAGTTCCTGATGTAGGAGACGGCCTCACCCGGCAACAGCCGGCCGGTCTCGGTGACGCCGGCGCCGGGCAGCGCGCCGGCCTGGGAGTACGGGTAGTGCGCGAGGGTGGTGTAGCCGTCGACGATCCAGACGATCCGGCCGGCCACGACCGCCGGGTACGGGTTGCCGTCGGTGCGCAGCCACGGCGCGACCCGCTCCACGCGGGTTTTCGGATCACGATCGAAGATGATCTTCGAATCCGCCCCGATGGCGCCGGAGAACAGGATGTTGCGCTCGCCGTAGCGCACCGCGAAGGCCAGCCGGTTGATCCAGCTCCCGATCGGCACTCCCCCGCTTCCGGTGTAGGTGTACTGGGAGGTGTCCGTGTCGTACTCGCGCGGCGCCGCACCGGCGGGCCCGCCGACGATCGCGTAGTCCGGGTCCGACGCCGCGATCAGCTCACCGAAGTAGATGCGCGGTTGCTCGACCGGGATCAGTTGCCGGCCGGAGGCCTGGGAAGCGATGTCGCTGACGGTGTAGATGGGGTAACCGCTGTCGCTTCCGCTGCCGGCCGCGGCCGCGTCCCGGACGGCGGCGTTGACCCGGTTCGCCGGCGCCGCCACGAATCCGTTGCCGTGGGTGTAGACGGTGTGCCGGTTGATCCACTGGGTCTGGTTGCCGCTCAGACTGTCCGGGGAGAGTTCCCGGGCGGCGACGATGTAGTCACCGACCTTCCCGTCGATGGTGTACCGGTCGATGTCCAGCTGCGGAGTGAACCCGTAGAAGTTCTTCAGCTGCTGTTGCTGGGTGAAGGTCCTGGAGAGCACGTTCGGGTCCAGCAGCCGGGCATTGGCGATCGTAATGACGTCGGCCGGGATCTCCCGCGGCGGCCGGGTTCCGACCCCGGGATAGTCGAGGTACTCGACGCGATCGGCCTCGATCTCGTACGCCTGCCTGGTCGCGGCGATGTTGCGCTCGATGTACGGGCTCTCGCGATCGGCCGCATTCGGGCGCACCGAGAACTGCTCCGTGAGCGCCGGGAAGACACCGCCGACGACGATCGACGACAGGACCAGGAGCGCGGTCGCCATCAACGGCACCCGCAGGTCGTCCAGCAGTATCGAGGCGAAGAACGCCGCCGCGCAGAGCACGGCGATCGCCACCAGGATCAGGCGCGCCGGCAGGACCGCGTTGATGTCGGTGAACCCGGCCCCGGTGAACGTCGGTTCCTTCCGGCCGCTCCACAACAACTCGTACCGGTCGAACCAGTACGCGACCGCCTTGAGCGCGACGAAGCTCCCGGCGAGAACCGCGATCTGGATCCGGGCCGCGCGCGTCGTCGCGCCGGTGGTACCGCGTCGGGTCTCGGAGCCGGTCGTGAAGGGCACCCGGAGTCCACCGAAGAGGTAGTGGGTAGCCGCGCAGAGCACGAGTGCCAGGAACAGCGCGACGAACGCCCACGTCAGCAGGAGCCGGTAGAAGGGCAGGTCGAAGACGTAGAACCCGATATCGTGCCCGAACTCGGCGTCGGAGCTACCGAATGCTCCGCCGTGGAGGAAGAGCTGCACTCTGGCCCACTGGCTCTGTGCGCTCAGGCCGAAGAACAGTCCCAGCAGCAGCGGAATGCCGATCGCGTACAGCTTCGGGCGCCGCAGCACCATGATCCGGTATCGCTCGATCGGATCGTCCGGACCGGTGGCGAACAGGGGGCGCGATCGGTACGCCCACACCGTCGCTCCGAAGAGCAGCCCCGTCACCACCAGCGTCACCACGGCGAACAGCACCAGCCGGGTCACGAGGACGGTGCCCCACACGTCTCGGTAGCCGACTTCCCCGAACCAGAGCCAGTCCGTGTACACCGCCACCAGCCGAGGTCCCACGACGAGCAGAGCGAAGAGGACCAGAAACGCGACGAGCGCCCGATACGCCCGGCGGGGTAGCACACGCGCGGGTTCGGAGGGATGCACGTCCACCTCCGATCACCCGCGTACACCGCGGTGGCCGGGGCGGCGCGGGATCGGGTGCCGCCGCGATGTCCGTCCGTCCATTCTAGGCGGGGTCGATCGCCTCGCCCAGGAATCGCCGATCCCTGTCACGCGACCCGGCGGAGCCTCAGCGCTGGTAGACGTCCGGGATGCCGTCGTGATCCGCGTCGACGGTCTCGAGTTCGGCGATCCTGCGGTAGGCCCGGTTCCGGGAGCGGAGCACGACCGAGGCGGCGAGCGCCGCCGTGAGGGAGCCGACGAGGACGGCGACCTTGACGTGGTCGGCCGCGACCGTGCCGGCGCCGTACGCGAGATCCCCGATGAGCAGGGAGACGGTGAAGCCGATGCCGCCGAGCAGCGCGACTCCGAGCACGTCCAGCCAGCTCAGACCCTCGTCCAGGTGGGCGCGGGTGAACCGGGCCATCAGGTAGGTGACGCCGAAGATCCCGACGACCTTGCCGAGCACGAGGCCCGCGACGACACCGATCGAGATCGGGTCGCGGAGCGCTTCACCCAGGCCGTCGAGGCCACCGATCGTCACGCCGGCGGCGAAGAACGCGAAGATCGGGACAGCCACCCCGGCCGACAGTGGCCGGAGGCGATGTTCGAACTGCTCGGCCATGGCTTCGGTTCCGGTGCGTGTCCGGCGGGCGACCGGCACGGTGAACCCGAGCAGGACGCCGGCCACGGTGGCGTGCACGCCGGATTCGTGGACGAGGAACCATGTGAGCGCCGCCAGCGGCACCAGCAGCCACCAGAACCGGATGCCTCGCTGCACCGCGAGCGCGAAGGCGAGCAGCGGCAGCAGCGCCAGTCCGAGGTATACGAAGTCGAGGTCGTCGGTGTAGAACACCGCGATCACGGTGACGGCGAGCAGGTCGTCGACGACGGCGAGCGTCAGCAGGAAGGTACGCAGGGCGGCCGGGAGGTGCGTCCCGATGACGGCGAGGATGGCCACGGCGAAGGCGATGTCGGTGGCGGTGGGCACGGCCCATCCCGCCAGGGCGTCCCCTCCGCCACGCAGATTCACCGCGACGAACACCACGGCGGGAACCGCCATTCCCCCTACCGCGGCGGTGATCGGCACCGCGGCGCGCCGTAGATCGCGCAGGTCGCCGGCGACGAACTCGCGCTTGAGTTCCAGGCCGACGACGAAGAAGAAGATGGCGAGCAGGCCGTCGGCCGCCCACGTCCCGAGAGACAGGTCCAGATGCAGGGCGGACGGGCCCACCGTGGTGTCACGGAGGCTGTGGTAGGCGTCGGACCACGGCGTGTTGGCCCAGATCAGGGCCGCGAGCGCGCCGATGAGCAGCAGGATGCCGCCGACCGTCTCCTTGCGGAGAATCTCGGTCACCCGCTTGGATTCCTCCCACGATCCACGTGAGAGCAACGGCAGGCGGGAGAAGGGTGTCGTCATCGATCGTCCTCGGATTTCGCGCAGCGGTCATCGTTTGCCGACCAGACTTCCCGGCGCACCGAGTCCACCGTATCCCACCCGGCGCCCCCGATCCGAGCCGAGAGCACCGAAGGCGACACCGCCGCGCAGACGGCAATGCGGGTCTTCGGCGTCGACGATGCGGTGCACACCGGGCGTCCGCGCGAAACGCCGGACGGTCTTCCCGTCGCCCTGGCATCGCCCCCGTACCGGACCCGGCAGCTCGAGCGAGGCATTCTGCAAGCAGACGCGCGAGTGCGTGGGTCCCCGATCGCCGCGAATCAGAATGCATGCCGCACGAACGGGATACGCTCCGGAAGGTGTTCACCGTCTCCGAGGTCGAGACATATTCGAAGCCTGCCCACTTCGCCCCCCGCGCCCCTGGGGTCGTGGACGTACTGCGATGTGACCGGTGTCGCCATCCGGTACCGCACAGATCCGCAGGCCCGACGCGTCACGTCCCGGGGGGCTTCGAGATCACCGAAGCGGTCGTCGAGATCGGATACGCGATGAACCGCGGCGTGGGGTCGATGGCCGGCGGCGGCTACATCCCACACATCGGCAGGCCCGGCACGGCCCTGAGCCACCCGACGCTGTACCCGATCGATCTCACCTACACGCAGGAGGGGCAAGCGGAGGGAACGATCGACCGGCATTTGCTCACCTGGGAGGAGAACCCCACCCAGAGGCACGTCGCCGACGCTCCGGCCGGATTGCCGATCGACGACGTCACGCGCGGCCACCAGGCCCTCCAGGTCGCCTCGGCACGGAGGTTGTGGACATGAGCGGGCATTTCGAAGGAGGGGTGTGCGTCGTCACGGGCGGGGCCTCGGGGATCGGCCGCGCCGTCGGCGAGGCGCTCGCGCGCGCGGGCGCGGTCGTCGTGCTCGCCGACCGAGACTCGGAGCGACTCGCCGCGGCACGTGAGTCCCTCGTCGAGCACGCCGGCCGCGTCGAGTGCGCAACCGTGGACGTGATGCGGCAGCAGGAGGTCCAGCACCTGATCGAGGAGGCGGCCTCCCGCCACGGCCGCCTCGACTTCCTGTTCAACAACGCGGGGGTAGGCGGCACGTTGCCGATCGGTGAGGCGACGCTCGAACAGTGGCGGCGCATCGTGGATCTGAACCTGTGGGGTGTGATCTACGGGATCCATGCCGCCCTGCCGATCATGCGGAGGCAGGGCGGCGGTCACCTCGTCAACACCGCATCGGTCGCGGGGCTGGTGCCGTTCCCATATCAATCGCTCTACTGCACAACGAAATTCGGGATCGTAGGGTTGAGCGAAGCATTGCGGTACGAACTTGCCGCCGACGGCATCCGGGTCTCGGTGGTGTGCCCCGGCAACGTTGCCACCCGGATCTTCGAGACCTCGCTCATGGGAGATCCCGTCGCGGGCCGAGCCCCCGACGACTCGATCACCGCCGACGAGGCCGCGCGGACGATCCTGGACGCCGTCGCCGCGGGGGAAGGGATCATCGCCTTCCCCGAGGGCCCGAAACACCTTTGGGACGTCTACCGCACAGCCCCCGAGCAGGTCGCCGAATACATGCTGGGCCTGGCGGATCAACGCCGGTCCGCCTACGCGACGGACGACGCCGAGGCGCTGTTCCGCCCACGCCGGCTCGGAGACGGCTGAGCAGCGCCGCTACGGAGACGGATAGGTACTGATCGAGATCAGCGTCCCGTCACCACCCGACGAGACCGAGATGGAGGCGCCCTCCCCCGTCTTCCTGATCGTGAGACTCGTGCTGTACGGAGTGACACTTTCGGAGACCGTCTGCCACCCCTCCCGGTCCACGAAGTCGAGGTAGAAGGCGCCGACCTGTTCGATCGGGTCGGAGGTCGTCAGGACGGTCGAGCCGATCGATCGGCTGACGAGTGTCGACGGCTGATAGGCCGGGATCCCACCCGTCGCTTCGGTGACCTGCGGCTCGGTGCCCGGCTGCCCGGGTTCGGACCCGGCCGTCCCGGTCGGTGGGGTCGTCTCCGGGGCTGTCTCGGTGGTCGTCTGCGCCGACTCGCTCGGGTACGTGTCGTCGGTGCCGCAGCCGCCGACCGCGAGTGCCACCGCCAGCGCTGCCGCAGCCACGGGTACGGCCGTCCTCGATGTTCGCATGTGCGTCCTCCTCCGCCGCTCCCACTGTGCCTGCCCGGAGCGGGATCGTGAGGCGGATTCGCCGCTTCGACGGTTTCGGAGGTGGGCGGAAGCTCAGACTCGCCGCGCGCTCCGGGGCGGCGGCTGACAGGTCGGGCAACTGAACGACGAGCGGTTCATGAACTTCTCGCGCCGGACCGGCGTACCGCACCGTGGGCACGGCAGGTTCTCCTGGCCGTAGACGTTCAGCGACCGATCGAAGTATCCGGACTCGCCGTTGACGTTGACGTAGAGGGCATCGAACGAGGTGCCACCCTTCGCGAGTGCCTCGCCCATCACGTCGCGGGCCGCGTCGAGGAGCCGGCGCAGGGTCGGTCCCCCGAGCCGGTCGGCGGCACGGTTGCCGTGCACGCCGGCCCGCCACAGCGATTCGTCGGCGTAGATGTTGCCGATGCCCGACACGACGGTCTGGTCGAGGAGGAGGCGCTTGATCTCGGAGTGCTTGCCGCGCAGCACCTTCACCACGGCGGCCGCGTCGAACGCGGGGTCCAGGGGGTCGCGGGCGATGTGCGCGACGGGTTCCGGCAGGACGGCACCGTCGACCTCGACGAGCGGGGCGAGGGCCCAGCCGCCGAAGGTGCGCTGATCCACGAACCGCAGATCGGTGCCGTTGTCGAGAACGGCACGGATGCGCAGGTGTTTCTCGTCCGGCACCGCAGGCGGCTGGACCAGCATCTGTCCGCTCATCCCGAGATGCACGACCAGCGCGACGTCGGCGGGCTCGAGGACGAGCCACAGGTACTTGCCGCGACGCTGGACCGCGGCGACGGCCTGCCCGGTCAGCCGCAACGCGAGATCCCGCGGACCGGGTTCGTGCCGGCGCACCGCACGCGGATGCAGCACCTGGACGGACTCGATGGTGGCGCCCCGGACGTGCGCGTCCAGGCCGCGGCGGACGACCTCGACCTCGGGCAGTTCGGGCACGTCGGGTCAGTTCTGGTCGGCGGCGGCGCCGGTGGGGGCGGCGTCGCTGTCGGACAGGCTCTGCCAGGCCGCGGCGGCGGCCTTCTGCTCGGCTTCCTTCTTCGTGCGTCCCACGCCGACACCACGGGCGTCGCCCGCGACGATCACGGTCGCGGTGAATTCCTTGTCGTGGTCCGGGCCGGTGGCGGTGATCTCGTACGCGGGCACGCCCACGCCGCGTTCCGCGGTCAGTTCCTGCAGGCTCGTCTTCCAGTCGAGGCCGGCGCCGAGGCGCGGGCCCCGCTCCAGGAGTTCGGCGAACAGGCGCAGCACGACGGTGCGTGCGACGTCGATGCCGTGCTGCAGGTGGACGGCACCGAGCAGCGACTCCATGCCGTCCGCGAGGATGCTGGGCTTGTCACGGCCCCCGGTGAGTTCCTCACCCTTGCCGAGCAGCAGGTGCGGACCGAGGCCCCCCTCCCCGAGGGAGCGCGCGACCTCGGCGAGGGCGTGCATGTTCACCACCGAAGCGCGGATCTTCGCGAGTTCACCCTCGGACTTGTCCGGGTGTGACAGGTACAGCTTCTCGGTGACGGTGAGGCCCAGGACGGCGTCACCGAGGAACTCGAGACGCTCGTTGGTCGGCAGGCCGCCGTTCTCGTAGGCGTAGGAGCGGTGCGTGAGCGCAAGCGTCAGCAGCTCCGGATCCACATCGACACCGAGGGCGGCGAGAAGGGACACGTGTTCCCCTTCGCCGCCCTCGGATGCGGTGGTCGAATCGCTCGTCACGATGTCTCAGAATTCGAGAACTAGACGGCGGCGGTCACCTGACGGCCGTTGTAGGTGCCGCACGACGGGCACGCCACGTGGGGCAGCTTCTTCTCACCGCAGCCACGGTTCGGGCAGGTGACGAGCGTCGGCGCAGTGGTGTTCCACTGGCTCCGCCGCGACCGGGTGTTCGAACGCGACATTCTGCGCTTGGGGACGGCCACGTCTACTTCTCCTCGTTGTTCTTGCTGTCGGGTGCACTGCTGGGTTCTTCGGAGCCTGCGCCGAAAGCGGCTGCCAACCCAGCCCAGCGAGGATCCATTCTCTCATGCCCGTGCCCGGATTCCGCAATCGCCAGGCGAATGCCGCATTCGGGGCACAGTCCCGCGCAGTCGTCACTACACAACGGCCGCAGCGGAAGTTCCAGTCCGACGGTGTCGACGATGACCGGCTCGAGGTCGATCGTGTCGTCCACCAGGCGGTGGACCTCGTCCTCGTCGGTGGTCTGCTCCGTGACGCTGTTCGGGTAGGCGAACAGCTCCGTCAGGTACAACTCCACCGAGTCCTCGAAGGGTTCGAGGCAGCGCGAGCACTCGCCGACTGTATCGGCACGCACGGTCCCGGTGACGAGGACCCCCTCCGAGACCGCTTCCAACCGGAGGTCGAGTTCCACATCCGTGCCTTCCGCGATCGCGATCGCGTCGAGTCCGATCCGCACCGGCGCGGGTACCACTTCGTGGACGGTGCGCATGGAGCCCGGACGGCGGCCGAGCGAGAGTACGTCCAGCACGAGACCCGAATCCCGGGCGGGATGCTGGGAGCTGCGACGGCGGGCAGACACGGGAATGCTTCTTCCTCTTTCCAGGTGGCGGATGCCGCGGGGCGGCTGGGCAACCACTCCACGATACGCGACGGACCCGGGCGCGGCGAAATCGCCCCCGCGCGGACGCCGGTGGCGTCAGCGGCGCCGCTCGGACCGGCGTTCGGCTTCCGTGTAGTCGGGCACCCCGGCGCCTGTTCGCAACTGCTGCCGGCCGCGGCCCACCGACCGCAGGGTCGTGCCGAGCACGTCCTCGAACTCGGCGAGCTTGGAGTCGACGTACTCGTCGCATTCCGACCGCAACCGATCCGACTCGGCGTGTGCGGCGTCGATGACCCGGGCCGACTCGGCGTGCGCGGCCTGGACGACCTCCGTCTGCGACACCAGCCGGGCCTGCTCGGCCTCGCCGTCGGCGACCGACCGCTCGTACGAGGCCTTGCCTGCCTCGATCATGCGGTCGGCCTCGGCCTGCGCGCGGGCCGTCACGGACTCGTACTGGTCCTTGGCGTCGGCGATCGTGTCGTCGGCTTCGGCCTGGGCGTCGCGCAGCAGATCGTCGGCGTGGGCGCGGGCCTCCTGCACCATCCGGTCCGCCTGCGCCTTCGCGTCGGCGAGCATGCGATCCGCGTCCGCGCGGGCGTTGTCGAGAGTCTCGCGGGCCTCCGCGTCGGCATCCGCGACCGTCTTGTCGGCCTGAGTCCGCGCGTCCCCGATGAGCTTGTCGCGATGGTCCAAAACGTCCTGCGCGTCGTCCAGTTCCGCCGGCAGCGCGTCGCGGACGTCGTCGAGCAGATCCAGTACGTCGCCGCGCGGGACCACGCAGCTCGCGGTCATCGGGACACTGCGTGCTTCCTCGACGATCGCGACCAGCTCGTCGAGTGCCTCGAATACGCGGTACACGCCCAACCCCAATCGTCGTCCCGGCGCGGCCGGTGCGACCGGCGCCGGATGCAAGTCTGCCGCAGGTACCGTCCGAGTCGCGCATCGCGCACCCGGTGTGTCGGCAATCGAACGGGCCGCGCCGACCCGCCCGTCGGATCCGATCAGCGCTGCGCGGCTGGGTCCGATCAGCGCTGCGCGGCTGTCCGCTCCGCGATCCGCGCCAGGAGCCGCTTGTGCACCGTTGCCGGAAGCATGTCGGCGACGTCGCCGCCGTAGGTGGCGACCTCCTTGACGAGTGAACTCGACAGGTAGCTGTAGGCCGGGTTGGTCGCGACGAAGAGGGTGTCGACGCCGGTGAGCTTGTGGTTCATCTGCGCCATCTGCAGCTCGTAGTCGAAGTCGTTGGCCCCGCGCAGGCCCTTGACGATGGCGGTGATCCCGTGGGCGCGTGCGTAGTCCACCAGCAGGCCCTGCCAGGAGTCGACGCGCACGTTGCCGAGATGGGCGGTGGCTTCGGTGAGCATCTCGATGCGCTCGGGGACCGTGAACATTCCCTGCTTGTTGGGGTTGATCACGACGGTCACCGTCACTTCGTCGAACTGCACGGCAGTCCGCGAGATGACGTCGAGGTGGCCGTTGGTCACGGGATCGAACGAACCGGGGCAGACCGCACTGCTCATGAGTCCGAACCGTAGCAGGTGGCGATCTCGATCCGGGTCTCACCGTACTTGCGGACGCGTTCCGGTTCGAGGGCGTCCGGCCAGACCGTCTCCGGCGAGCGGGAAGAACGCTCGAGCACCACCACCGAGCCCTCCCCCACCCAGCCCCCGTCGACCAAAACGGTGAGCATCGCGGACACCGCCTGCTCGGTCACCGCATACGGCGGATCTGCGAGCACGAGGTCGTAGACCCGGTCCGGGGCACCGCCGAGCACCGCGGCCACCGGCGCCGCCCGCAGCACCGCAGGCAGCCCGAGTTCGCGGATGTTCCGGCGAATCACCGCGGCGGCCTGCGCGTCGGACTCGACGAGCAGGGCGTGGGCAGCGCCCCGGGACAACGCCTCGAGTCCGAGCGCGCCGGAGCCGGCGTACAGGTCCAGCACCGACGCGCCGTCGAGCTCCATCCGGGCCGTGAGCGAGCTGAACAGCGCCTCGCGGACCCGCTCGGAGGTGGGGCGGGTCCCGCGGGGCGGCACCTTCAGGCGCCGCCCCCCGGCCCGGCCGGCCACGATCCGGGTCATCGCACCGTCCCGGAGAACCGTCCGATCACTCCGCGCTCTCCTCGGTGGACACGACGACCAGCAGGTCACCGCCCTCCACCTGGGACACCCCGGCGAGGGCGACGCGAGTGACCACGCCGCCGCGCGGAGCGGTGATCGCGGCCTCCATCTTCATCGCCTCGATGGTGGCGACGGTGTCGCCGGCGGCGACCCGGTCACCCTCGGCGACCAGGAGGGTCACGGCGCCGGCGAAGGGCGCGGCGACGTGCCCGGGGTTGGCGCGATCGGCCTTCTCCGCGGCCGGAACCTCGCTGGCGACGGACTTGTCGCGCACCGACACCGGGCGCAGCTGCCCGTTGAGGATGCACATCACGGTCCGGAAGCCGCGCTCGTCCGGCTCGGAGATCGCCTCGAGCCCGATCAGCAGCTCGACGCCCTTGTCCAGGCGCACCCGGTGTTCCTCCCCGCGCCGCAGCCCGTAGAAGAACTGGTTGGCCGACAGCTCCGAGGTGTCGCCGTAGCGGTCCCGGTGCTCGAGGAACGCCTGGGTCGGGCCGGGGAACAGCAGCCGGTTCAAGGTGGCGCGGCGCTCGGTGGAGGTGTCGTCGAGGGCCTTCTCCTCCTCGGACGTCAGCGGCACCTCGGCCTTGGGGGCGCCCCGGCCCTCGAGGGCCTTCGAGCGGAACGGCTCGGGCCACCCGCCGGGCGGAGTGCCGAGCTCGCCGCGGAGGAATCCGATCACCGAGTCCGGGATGTCGAAGCGGGACGGATCGGCCGCGAACTCCTCGCTGGCGACGCCGGAGCCCACCAGGTGCAGAGCCAGGTCACCGACGACCTTCGACGAGGGGGTGACCTTGACCAGCCGGCCGAGCATCCGGTCGGCGGCGGCGTACTTTGCCTCGACCTCCTCGAACCGGTCACCCAGGCCCAGCGCGATGGCCTGCTGCCGCAGATTCGACAGCTGCCCGCCGGGGATCTCGTGGGTGTAGACGCGGCCCGTGGGTGCGGGCAGGCCCGACTCGAACGGCGCGTACACCTTGCGCAGCGCCTCCCAGTACGGTTCGAGGTCGCACACGGCCTGCAGGTCGAGGCCGGTGTCGTGCTCCGAGTGGGCCGCCGCGGCGACGATCGCCGACAGCGCGGGCTGACTGGTGGTGCCGGCCAGCGCGGCGGACGCCCCGTCGACGGCGTCGGCGCCGGCCTGCCACGCCGCGAGGTACGTCGCGAGCTGGCCGCCGGGGGTGTCGTGGGTGTGCACGTGCACCGGCAGGTCGAAGTTGCTGCGCAGCGCCGAGACCAGGGTGGCGGCCGCGGGGGCGCGCAGCAGTCCGGCCATGTCCTTGATCGCCAGCACGTGGGCCCCGGCCTCGACGATCTGCTCCGCCAGGCGCAGGTAGTAGTCGAGGGTGTAGAGCGTCTCTCCGGGATTCGACAGGTCCCCGGTGTAGGACATCGCGACCTCGGCCAGGGCGGTCCCGGTCTCGCGGACCGCGTCGATCGCCGGCCGCATCTGGTCGACGTTGTTCAGCGCGTCGAAGATGCGGAAGATGTCGATGCCGGTGTCGGTGGCCTCACGGACGAACGCGCGGGTGACCACCTCCGGGTACGGGGTGTAGCCGACCGTGTTCCGGCCGCGCAGCAGCATCTGCAGGTTGATGTTGGGGATGGCCTCGCGCAACGCCGCAAGACGCTCCCACGGATCCTCGTGCAGGAACCGCAGCGCGACGTCGTAGGTGGCGCCGCCCCACGCCTCGATCGACAGCAGTTGCGGGGTCATCCGCGCGACGTGACCGGCGACGGTGAGCAGGTCCTTGCTGCGCACGCGGGTCGCGAGCAGCGACTGGTGCGCGTCGCGGAAGGTGGTGTCGGTGACGGCGAGGGCCTTCTGTTCGCGCAGCGCCTTCGCGAAGCCGTCCGGGCCGAGGGCGAGCAGCCGCTGCCGCGAGCCTGCCGGCGGGGCGACGTCGAGGTCGATCTTCGGCAGCTTGTCGTGCGGGTACACCGTCGTCGGGCGCTCGCCGTGCGGCTTGTTCACCGTCACGTCGGCCAGGTACTCGACGATCTTGGTGCCGCGGTCCGCGGACGTCTTGGCGGTCAGCAACTGGGGTCGCTCGTCGATGAACGACGTGGTGACGTTGCCGGCCCGGAAGTCCGGGTCGTCGAGCACGGCCTGCAGGAAGGGGATGTTCGTCGACACGCCGCGGATGCGGAACTCGGTGACCGCGCGGCGGGCGCGGGCGACGGCGGTGGGCAGGTCGCGGCCGCGGGCCGTGAGCTTGACCAGCATCGAGTCGAAGTGGGCGGAGACCTCGGCGCCGACGGAGGTGCCGCCGTCGAGGCGGATGCCGGCGCCGCCGGGCGTGCGGTAGGCACTGATGCGGCCGGTGTCGGGCCGGAAGCCGTTGGCCGGATCCTCGGTGGTGATGCGGCACTGCAGCGCCGCGCCGCGGATGGCGACCTTGTCCTGCGACAGGCCCAGGTCGGTCAGCGACTCGCCGGAGGCGATGCGCAGCTGCGCCTGCACCAGGTCGACGTCGGTGATCTCCTCGGTGACCGTGTGCTCGACCTGGATGCGCGGGTTCATCTCGATGAAGACGTGGTTGCCGCGGGAGTCGAGGAGGAATTCGACGGTGCCGGCGCAGCTGTAGCCGATCTGCTTCGCGAACGCGACGGCGTCCGCGCAGATCCGCTCGCGCAGCTCGGGCGCGAGGTTCGGTGCCGGGGCCAGCTCGATGACCTTCTGGTGGCGGCGCTGCAGCGAGCAGTCCCGCTCGAACAGGTGCATGACGTTGCCCTGGCCGTCGGCCAGGATCTGCACCTCGATGTGCCGGGGATCGACCACGGCCTGCTCGAGGAACACCGTGGGATCGCCGAACGCCGCGTCCGCCTCTCGGGACGCCGCCTCGATCGCCTCGCGCAGCTGGCTGCGCTCGGCGACGCGCCGCATGCCGCGTCCGCCGCCGCCGGCGACGGCCTTGACGAAGATCGGGAACTCCATCGACTCGGCCGCCTCGAGCAGCTCCTCGAGGTCGGCCGACGGCTCGGACGACGCCAGCACCGGCAGGCCCGCCGCCTTCGCCGCGGCGATCGCCCGGGCCTTGTTCCCGGTCAGCTCCAGCACGTGCGCCGACGGACCGATGAAGGTGATGCCTTCCGCCGCACACGCCGCCGCCAGATCCGGGTTCTCGGACAGGAAGCCGTAGCCGGGGTAGACCGCGTCGGCCCCGGCCTTCTTGGCGGCGGCGACGATCTCAGCCACGGACAGGTACGCGCGGACCGGATGCCCCTGCTCCCCGATCTGGTAGGCCTCGTCGGCCTTGAGCCGGTGCAGGGAATTGCGGTCCTCGTACGGAAACACCGCGACGGTACCGGCACCCAGTTCGTAGGCGGCACGGAACGCGCGGATCGCGATCTCGCCTCGGTTGGCGACAAGCACTTTGGAGAACATTGGACGACGGTACCGCGACGTAACACTCCGTTCGGCGCCTGCATCCCAGATCGTGGGACGAACGGCAGTCTTCGGCCGACTGAAACGATGCAGGTCGAGAGATCTTTAACGCGCCGGAAACACGGAGGAGGCGTCCGCCGTCACCTCACGCGGGCGCCGCACCCGACGTGCGCGAAACGTAACCTCACGACTTCTCGAGGTACGCGACCCGTTCGGTGTCGAGCGCGGCCGAGACCATGCGGGCCAGACCGGGGTGGTCCTCGAGCCGCGGATCACGGTCGGTCACCGCACGGGCGAAGGCCTGCGCGGCCGAGATGACCTCGACGTCGTCGACGAGCGAGAGCATCCGCAGCGTCGACGTGGTGCCCGACTGGGCGACGCCGAGCACGTCCCCCTCGCGGCGCTGCTGCAGGTCCAGCTGGGCGAGCGCGAATCCGTCGGTCGTCGCGGCGACGGCCTCGAGGCGGGCCATGGCGGGCGCGCCCGGTTTTGAATCGGTCACGAGCAGGCAGAGCCCCGCATGCCCGCCCCGGCCCACCCGGCCGCGCAGCTGATGCAGCTGGCTGACCCCGAAGCGATCGGCATCCACGATGACCATCACCGTCGCGTTGGGCACATCCACGCCCACTTCGACGACGGTGGTGCACACCAGCACGTCGATGTCGCCCGCGGCGAAGTCGCGCATCACCGCGTCCTTCTCGTCGGCGGGCAGGCGCCCGTGCAGCAGCCCGACCCGCAGATGGGCGAGCGGCCCCCCGGCGAGCTCCTCGAACTGCTGGAGAACCGACTTCGTCTCGGGAGGCGTGCCCTTTCCCCTGCGCCCGCCGGTCGTCTCCGCCTCGTCGACGTCGACGTCGACGAGGTCGGCGTCCTCGTCGCTGTCGCCGTCGCCGATGCGCGAGCACACCACATACGCCTGCCGGCCCGCCGCGACCTCCTCGCCGATGCGTTCCCAGGCGCGCGTCACCCAGCTCGGATGCACCTTCGCCGCCACGACCCGGCTGGTGATGGGCGACCGGCCGCGGGGCAGTTCCCGCAATGTGGACACCTCGAGGTCGCCGAGGACGGTCATCGCGATGGTGCGCGGGATCGGTGTCGCCGTCATCACCAGCACGTGCGGGCTGGCACCGTCGCGGCCGCGGTTGCGCAGCACGTCGCGCTGCTCCACCCCGAAGCGGTGTTGTTCGTCGACGACGACGAGCCCGAGGTCGTGGAACTCGACGCCCTGCTGGATCAGCGCGTGGGTGCCGATCACGAGCCCCGAGTCGCCGCTCACGATGTCGAGCAGGGCCTGCCGCTTGCGGGCGGTGCCCATCGATCCCGTCACGAGGGTGACCTTCGTGGCCAGTTCGTGGGCACCGAGTTCGCCCGCCTCGGCGAGGTCGCCGAGCATCCTCGTCAGCGACCGCGCATGCTGGGCGGCGAGAACTTCGGTCGGGGCGAGCAGCGCGCACTGGTGCCCCGCGTCGATGACCTGCAGCATGGCCCGCAGCGCCACGATCGTCTTGCCCGAACCGACCTCGCCCTGCAGCAACCGATTCATCGGATGCTCGCCGGCGAGGTCGGCCGCGATCTCGCCCGCGACGGCGAGCTGGCCGGCGGTCAGTTCGAACGGCAGCCTCCGATCGAACTCGTCGGCGATACCGCCGCTGCGGCGCGGGCACGCCGGGGCGGTGCGCACCGCGACGTCGTGTCGGCGCCGGGCGAGCACGAGCTGCACCGCCGCGGCCTCGTCGAACCGCAGGCGCTCGCGGGCGGCGGTGACGTCGTCCCGGTCGTCGGGCAGGTGGATGCGGCGCAGCGCCTCGTCCAGCCCGATCAGGCCGTGCTCGCGACGCACCCAGTCGGGCAGCGGGTCGTCGACGGTCTCGAGCTGGTCGAGGATCTGCCGCACGCATCGCATCACGGTCCACGATTCGACGTCGCGGGTGGCGGGATACATCGGGATGAGGGCCCGGTCGAAGATCGACATGTCGATGCCGCCGTCGCCCTGGGCACTGCGGGCCATCCCGGCGAGGGCGCCGGCGCCACGTACCCGGGCGGGCCGGGGGGCCGCGCCGCCGATCTCGGGGCCGCGGGGCTCGGGCAGGATGATGTAGCTCGGGTGGGCCAGGCTCCACTTGTCACGGAAGTACTTGACGGTGCCGGAGAACATGCCGCGCACCCCGGGCTTGATGTTGTACTTGACCTTGTGCGGGTTGAAGAAGGTCACGTCGATCTTCTGCCGGTCCGATTCGAGCACGACAGCGAGACGGGTACCGGGGCGGCTCTTCATCCGCACCTCGTCGGCCTTGGCCACCCGCGCGATGATCGTCACGTGCTGGCCCTCGGCCGGTTGCGAGTCGCCGAGCTCGGCGCCCTGGGTGGCGTACCGGTGGGGGTAGTGGCGCAGCAGGTCCTCGACGGTGGTCATGCCGAACGACTCGGCGAGTGCCTCCGCGGTCTTGCGGCCGAGAAGATGATCGAGTCGGTCCGCGAGTGTCGCCACTGCCGTCCTCTCCGCTCCGATCGACACCGGTACCCGGCGTCCGACTGTTCCTGTGCCGGCTATTCCACGCCGAGCTGCAGCAGGTCGCTGCGCTGCCCTCCGTGGTACACCAGCACCTCCACCTCGGGGTGGCGGTCGTTGACGTGCCGGGTCAGCTGCTCGGCGAGTCCGTCGGGGGCGTCGAGACCGACGAGCATCGTCACGAGCTCTCCGCCCGCGGCGAGCACCTTGTCGAGCAGCGACGCTCCCGCCGTCACGAGATCATGCTCGATGACTACGACATCGTGACCCGACAGGCCCAGGCTGTGCCCCGGCTCGCAGGTTCCCACCCAGGTCAGGGCGCGTTCGTTCGCGATGCGCAACGAGCCCCACCGCGTCGCGGCGGCCGCCTCCGACATGGCGAAGGCGTCGTCGGCGGAATCGCGGCTCGGGTCGTGCACCGCGAGCGACGCCAGCCCCTGCACCATCGACGAGCAGGGCAGGAACATCACCTCACGCCGGTGGTCGCGGGCCGCCGCACCCACGGCGACGAGTTCCTGGGCGGGCAGCGCACCGTTGGGCAGAACCATCACGTCGCGGCTGCCCAGCCGGCGGATCGCGTCGAGCAGATGCCGGCGGGTGATCGGATGGTCCGCTCGCACGATCGCGGCACCCTCGGCTTCGAACAGTTCCGCCGCTCCGTCGCCGGCCACGACGGCGAGCACCGAGCGAGTTCCGGCACCGGAACCGACCGGATCGACGCCGCTCCGCTGCCGAGCCTCCAGCGCGAAGCAGGTGACGCTGACCTGGTGCAGCCTCCCGGCCTCCAGGCCGGCCTCGACGGCGGCTCCCGCGTCGCAGCAGTGCACGTGCACGGACCAGGTGCCGGCGCCGTCACCGACGACGGCAACCGAGTCCCCCAGCGCGTCGAGACGGGCACGCAGGACGTCCATGCGGGTGGTGTCGGAGCCTTCCACGAAGTACATGACCTCGAAGTCCTGGCCGTCGTCGCGGAGGCCGCGCCCGTCGTGCCCGACATGCCGGACGGGGGCGCCGGGCCGCGACGTCGCGATCGGCGCCCGGTCCGGACGCCGGCCGGAAACCGTCTCGACGAACGCGTCCAGCAGCAGGAGCAGACCGAGTCCACCGGCATCGACGACCCCAGCCTCGGCCAGCACGTCGAGCTGTGCCGTGGTGCGTTGCACGGCCTCGGCGGCGGCATCGGCCGGCGCGGGCGCCCCCCCCCCCA
>NZ_AJFC01000069.1:0-58273 GCF_000256505.1 Rhodococcus sp. P14
AACCGGATCCGCCGGCCGCGTGCGCGCCGTCGGCGGCCGCGTGCAGCACACTGACGATCGTGCCCTCGGCGGGGCAGCTCAGGGCGCGGGTGACGAGGTCGGCGGCGTGACACCAGGCGCGCCCGAGTTCGGCGCCGTCGACCACGACGGCACCGTCGAGCGCATCGGCCAGGCCACGCAGCATCTGGGCGAGGATGACCCCGGAGTTGCCGCGGGCGCCGTGGAAGGCGCCGCGCGCCAGGGCGCCGACGATCGTGGCGACATCGTCGGCGTCGGCCGCGGAGGTGTCGAGTTCCGCTGCCGCGGAGCGCAGGGTGACGAGCAGGTTGGTGCCGGTATCGCCGTCGGGGACGGGGAAGACGTTGAGACTGTTGATCTCGTCGCGGCGCTCGGCGAGGACCCGCAACCCGAGATCCACCCATCTGCGCAGGGCGGTCCCGTCGACTGCTTCCCCGACCTCGAGCACCTGCTTCCCCCTCTTCGCCCACCACGCAACCGGTGACGCAAGGGTAACGGTGTGCCCGCAGGCCGGCCGGTTTGGCCATTGCCACACCCACCCGCTACGCTTGCAGGGTTGCCTCGCACGGGTGGCGGACGCCTTCCCGTGTTCGCAGGCCGACGAAGACACGAAAATATCCACTACTCACCAAGGAGTTCGCGACTATGGCTGCCGTCTGCGACGTATGCGCCAAGGGCCCCGGCTTCGGTAAGTCGGTCTCGCACTCGCACCGGCGTACCAACCGTCGTTGGAACCCGAACATCCAGAGCGTTCGCGCTCAGGTTGCCCCGGGCAACACGCGCAAGGTCAACGTGTGCACCTCCTGCCTCAAGGCAGGCAAGGTCGTCCGCGGCTGATATCCGGTTCGACGAGGCCCCGGCGTTGCGACGCCGGGGCCTCGTCGTGTCCGGTCCCCCTCGCGAGGGACTCGCAGCCACCCGTCGCGACGGACTCGCAGCCACCCGTCGCGACGGACTCGCAGCCACCCGCCGCGAGGGACTCGCAACCACCCGTCACAAGAGGCTCGCCCGGACGGTAGCGACGGCCTCGCACCGACCGTCGGGGCACCCGGTAGGGTGCCCCGGGTGACCGAATCAGTACTGTCCCACGTCCGTATCGAGGACGGCGTGCTGCGCATCGCCGTGGCGACCGCCGAGCGTGGCACCTCCCTCTCCCCCGCGGGCATGGCCCAGGGGATCGAGGCCCTGCGATCCGCCGGCGCCGGGGTCGGCGCCGTTCTGCTCGTCGGTGAAGGCGCCAACTTCTGCGCGGGCGGCGACGTCCGTGCGTTCGCCGCCGCGCCGGACCGCGGCGAGTTCGTCGGCGACGTCGCACGCCTGTTCCACGACTTCGTCCGTGCCCTCGACGCGGCTCGCATGCCCGTGGTGGCCGCGGTCCAGGGCTGGGCGGCGGGCGCGGGCATGAGCATCGTGCTGCACGCAGACATCGCGCTCGGCGGTCCCTCGACGAAGCTGCGCCCGGCGTACCCGTCGATCGGGTTCACACCCGACGGCGGGATGTCGTGGACCTTGCCGCGCGTCGTCGGGGTCGCCCGCGCGCGGGAGATCATCCTGACCGACTGTGTCCTGAACGCCGACGAGGCCGTGCGGCTCGGGGTGCTCAGCCGTCTCGTGGCCGACGACGAGGTGCAGGGCGAGGCGATGCGGGTGGCTCGCACCCTCGCGAACGGTCCCACCGCCGCCTACGCCGGCATCCGGCGACTGGTGGCCGAGTCCACGGGACGGTCGTTGTCCGAGCAGCTCGACGCGGAGGCCGAGGCGATCGCCGCGGCGGCCACCACCCCCACGGGCATCGAGGGTGTCGACGCGTTCGTAGAGAAGCGGCGCCCCGACTTCGAGTCGATCGACCGGGGCTGAGCGACTGCGGCTGAGCGACCGGGGCTGAACGACCGGGCCTGAACGACCGGGGCTCAGCCGCACCCGGTTCAGGCCAGGCGCCAGTCCACCGGGTTCCCGCCCTGATCGGCCAGCAACGCGTTCGCTCGGCTGAAGGGGCGGGAACCGAAGAACCCGCGGGAGGCCGACAGCGGCGACGGGTGCGCCGACTTCACGGTGGGCACGTCGCCGAGCATCGGCTCGAGCGTGGCCGCGTCCCGACCCCACAGGATCGCGACGAGCGGTGCCGTGCGCGCGACGAGCGCTCGGATCGCCTGCTCGGTCACGCGCTCCCAGCCCTTGCCGCGGTGCGACGCGGGCTGGCCGGGCTGCACCGTCAGGACGCGGTTGAGCAGCAGCACCCCCTGCGCCGACCACGGCGTGAGGTCGCCGTTCGGTGGTGTCGGCAGGCCGAGGTCGTCGCTGTACTCGCGGTAGATGTTGGCCAGGCTGCGCGGCACCGGACGTACGTCCGGTGCGACCGAGAAGCTCAGCCCGACGGCATGACCCGGCGTCGGGTACGGGTCCTGGCCGACGATGAGCACCTTCACCCGGTCGAACGGCTCGGTGAAGGCCCGCAGCACGTTCGCGCCGGCGGGCAGGTAGCCACGTCCGGCGGCGTTCTCGGCGCGCAGGAAATCACCCATCGCGGCGATGTCGTCGGCGACGGGGGCCAGTGCCCGCGCCCAGCCCTCCTCGACGATCTCCGGCAAGGGTCGTACAGCCATCGGTGGTGCCCGGTCCTTCTAGTCGATCCGCCGCAGCGCGCCGCGGTAGTACTCGGCGTTCGCCGCGTACATCTTGGCGTTGGCGTCGATGTGCCCCTCCGGCACCTCGTATCCCTCCCGGACCTTCGCCGGGACACCCATCGCCATCGAGCGCGGCGGGACCTGGAAGCGGGGAGCCACGAGCGCACCGGCCGCGACGATCGCCCCGTCGCCGACGACGGAGCCGTTGAGCACGAGGGAGCCGGAACCGATCAGGCAGCCGTCGCCGATGGTGGAGCCCTCGATGTGGGCGTTGTGGCCGACGACGGTTCCGGCGCCGATGACGGTGGCGTCCACGGCGGTGCAGTGGATGATCGTCCCGTCCTGGATGTTGCTCTCGGCGCCGACGACGATCCGGCCGTAGTCGCCGCGCAGGACCGCGGTGGGCCACACCGAGGCGCGGGCACCGAGGGTGACGTCGCCGATGACCACCGCATCGGGATGGACCCAGGCGTCGGGATGAATATCGGGCACACGGTCGCCGAGCGCATACACAGCCATGTCCTGAAACCTATCTCGAGAAGCTCTGCCAGCCTCCGGGGCCCGGCCGGTCGTGACCGTCGACGGTGACGCCGCGGCCCTCACGCACCGTGCCGACGGGACGCCAGCCGGCGGGTAGCGACGCGTCCGGGGGAAAGCAGGCGGCCAGGGCGTGGTCCTCGCCGCCGGTGAGCACCCACTCCCACACGTCGACACCGAGTTCCGCGGCGGCGGACCGCAGCCCGGGTCCGGGCTCGAGCAGCTCGTGCGAGACGTCGATCGCGACGCCGGACGCGGCGGCGATGTGCCCGAGGTCGGCGAGCAGGCCGTCGGAGATGTCGGTTGCGGCGTGGGCCCCGGCGGCGGCCGCGGCGGGGCCCGCGGCGTACGGGGGCGACGGCACCTTGTGGGCGGCCACCAGATCCGGGTGACCGGCGAGTCCGGCGGTGAGCACGGCCAGTCCGGCGGCGGAACGCCCGGTCGGACCGGCCAGCGCGACGATGTCGCCGGGCCGGGCCGCGGACCGCAGGAGAGGCGGGTTCCCGCCGAGGTCGCCGAGGACGGTCACCGCCACGACCAGTTGCGACGCCTGCACCAGGTCGCCGCCGACTACGCCGGCGCCGAGCGCCTCGGCGGCCTCCCCGATCCCGGCGGAGACGCCGTCGAGCACGCCGACCGGGGTGTCGGGCGGGCAGCCGAGCCCGACGAGGAAGGCGGTGGGGCGAGCGCCCATCGCCGCGACGTCGGCACCGTTCTGGGCGACGGCCTTACGCCCGACCTCGTGCGGGGTGGACCAGTCGAGGCGGAAGTGCCGGCCCTCGACGAGCATGTCGGTGGAGACGGCGACCCGTCCGTCGGCGGCGGCGACGAGAGCCGCGTCGTGTCCCGGTCCGACGAGGGTGGTGGGGGGCTGGCGGCGTCCGGCGACCGCGCGGTCGATCACGGGGAACTCGCCGAGGTCGGCGACGGTGGGGCCGGGGCGGTCGGGCGCGGTGATGCGATCCTCCCGTTCGTGGGTCGATGCGGGGCGGGCGGTGGCGGACACGGTAGTTTCGACCACGCTACCGTTCCCCGACTCCGAGAGATCATGACCGAGCCGACAGTCTCCCCCGACCCCGATCCCGACGGCACGTCCGGCGACGACGAGCACCGCCGCAGCCCTGCCCTCGTCGCCACGGCCGTCGCGCTGCCGGTGGCGTTGCTGATCGGCATCGTGGTGGCGGCGGTGCTGGCGAACCGCACCCCGGAACTGGCGCCCGTGGCGCTGGGACCGGTGGTGGCGCCGCAGGCCGAGTCACCGGAGTGCGCGGCCCTGCTGGGAGCGTTGCCCGAGGAGGTCGGCGACCTGCGCCGCGCGGAGCTGACGGACCCGGCCCCCGCGGGCGCCGCGGCGTGGCAGCCCGTCGAGGGCGAGCCGGTGGTGCTGCGGTGCGGACTGGAGCGGCCCGCGGAGTTCGATCGCGCGGCGGCGCTGCAGGTGGTCGACGGCGTCCAGTGGTTCGAGGTGTCCGGCGCCGCGGAGGGCATCGACGCGAGCACGTGGTTCGTCGTGGACCGGCCGGTGTACGTGGCGCTGACGGTGCCGAACGGTTCGGGTCCGACTCCGCTGCAGACGGTGTCGGCGGCGGTCACGCAGTCGCTGCCCCAGCAGCCGATCGATCCCGCGCCGGTCGCCGGCGGCTGACGCCGGTCGGCGACCCGCGGGATTCACTGCGCCAGCATGGATCCCGTCTCCAGGAAACGCTGGTGGAAGGACAGGGCCTCGCCGAGCAGATGCGGGGTGTGTCCCGCATCCGGCACGGCCTCGGCCCGGTCGACGTAGTCGTGCAACATGTCCCGGTAGTCCGGGTGGGCGCAGTTGTCGACGACGACTCGCGCCCGGCGCCGCGGCGACAGCCCGCGCAGGTCCGCAAGTCCCTGTTCGGTGACCAGGACCTGCACGTCGTGTTCGGTGTGGTCGACGTGCGGCACCATCGGCACGATCGACGAGATGCTCCCGCCCTTCGCGGTGGACGGACTCAGGAACATCGACAGGTAGCCGTTGCGCGCGAAGTCGCCGGATCCCCCGATCCCGTTCATGATCTTGGTGCCCATGACGTGGGTGGAGTTGACGTTGCCGTAGATGTCGGCCTCGAGCATGCCGTTCATGGCGATGATGCCGAGGCGGCGCACGATCTCGGGATGGTTGCTGATCTCCTGCGGACGCAGCACGATGTGCTCGCGGTAGAAGTCGATGTTGGACACCAGCTCGTCGATCCCGGCCTCGCTCAACGCCAGCGACGTGGCGGACGCGAAGCGGACGGTGCCGTGCTTGATCAGGTGCAGCATGCCGTCCTGGATGACCTCGGAGTAGCAGGTCAGCCCCTTGTGGGGTCCGGCGTCGAGCCCCTGGAGGACCGCGTTGGCCACGTTGCCGATGCCGGACTGGAGCGGCAGGAGCGCATCCGCGGGCAGCCGTCCGCGGGAGACCTCGTGCTCGAAGAAGTCGAGCACGTGCGCGGCGATCGCCCGGCTCACCGCGTCCGGCGGGGTCAGCGGGCTGGCGCTGTCGCGGGCATGGGTCTCGACGACCGCGACGACCTTGTCGGGGTCGACGCGGAACGTGCTCTGGCCGATGCGGTCCTCGACGTCGGTGAGCATGATCGGCTTGCGGTGCGGCGGCAGCGCGGTGCCGTAGTACACGTCGTGGATGCCCGTCATCGCGGCCGGAACCCACGAGTTGACCTCGAGGATCACCTTCTCGGCGACGTCGAGCCAGGTCTTGTTGTTGCCGATCGACGCGGACGGGATCAGTTCCCCGGTCTCGGTCACGCCGGAGACCTCGACGACCGCGACGTCGACGTGTCCGTAGTAGCCCTCCCAGACCTGCTGGGCGACGTGGGACAGGTGGATGTCGACGTAGTCCATCCGGCCGTTGTTGATGTTGCGGCGGGCGGTGGGTTCGGCCTGGTACGGCATCCGCAGGGAGATGCCGGCCACCTCGGACAGCATCCGCTCGGTCTCGGCGGAGACCGACGCGCCGGTGAGGAGGTTGACCGTGAAGTCGGTGCCGGCCGCGCGGGCCGCCCCGATGCGTTCCGCGAGCGCGGGGGTGATCGCCTTCGGCGTGCCGGCGCTGGCGAAGCCGCTGATGGCGACGGTGTGGCCGGGCTGGATCCAGCGGACGGCTTCCTCCGCGGAGACGACCTTCTGCCGGAACGCCGGGTGGTCGATTCGGCTCGGGGAAGAGTCGGATGCGGGGCGGAGGAACTGCGTCTGCATAGCGAACAGGGTACGAGCATGCCCGGCGGTCGACGAAGTCTCCGTCACAGCGATCGGCCGGTTGGGGCGCGGACCACTCCCCCGCCGCAGGCCACCCCACCGGATCCACGCGGCCGCACGCCACCCCCGCGACGGTGCCCGAAAGTGCCTGTGCGGCAGTCGGTCCTACCATCGCGACTGCACCGCTCCCGGCTCCGGGCGGCTGGGACGCCGACGGTCCCGACGCGAACGGCGTCCCGCGTCCACGCGGGGACGGGACGCGGCATCCCGACCGGCCCGACGGGTCGTTCGCCGCCGGAACGACCCCGTTCGTCGCGGAACCGGGCACGTTCGTCCCCGAAGCGGACACCACCGCCGGCCTCGCCGGCGCCCCGATGTCGTCACCGTCCGGCACGATGGGTCCCATGAGCACCGCCACCACGGATCTACGCGACGACGCCGAACGACTGCTCCGCGATCTCGCCGGACCCGGGGCCCGGTTGCGCGAGGACCAGTGGAACGCCATCGAGGCACTGGTGGTGCATCGCCGGCGAGCGCTGGTCGTCCAGCGCACGGGGTGGGGCAAGTCGGCGGTCTACTTCATCTCCGCCAAGTTGCTCCGTGCCCGCGGGCACGGGCCGACCGTGATCGTCTCCCCCCTTTTGGCCCTGATGCGCAACCAGGTGGAGGCGGCGCGGCGCGCGGGTGTCCATGCCGCCACGATCAACTCCGGCAACGTCACCGAGTGGGAAGAGATCCATCGGCAGGTCGCCGACGGCGCGGTGGACGTGCTGCTCGTCAGCCCGGAGCGACTGAACAATCCGGACTTCCGCGACCAGGTGCTGCCGTCGCTCGCCCGCGACGCCGGGCTGGTGGTGGTCGACGAGGCGCACTGCGTCTCGGACTGGGGCCACGACTTCCGCCCGGACTACCGGCGTATCCGCACCCTCGTCGCCGACCTCGGCGAGGGCATCCCGGTGCTCGCGACCACCGCGACCGCGAACGACCGCGTCGTCGCGGACGTGGCGGCACAACTCGGCGTCGGGGAGGGCCGGGGCGAGACCCTCGTACTGCGCGGGGGCCTCGACCGGCCGTCGCTGCACTTGTCGGTCCTGCGGATCGACGAGCCCGCCCGCCGGGCGGCGTGGCTCGCCCAGCACCTCGACGAGCTGCCCGGGTCCGGGATCGTCTACACCCTCACCGTGTCGGCCGCGCACGACCTGGCCGCGCTGCTGTCCGAGCACGGTCACACCGTCGCGGCATACACCGGGCAGTCGGACCCCACCGAGCGGGAACAGCTCGAGGCGGACCTGCTCGGCGACCGGGTCAAGGCGCTGATCGCCACCTCGGCCCTGGGCATGGGCTTCGACAAACCGGATCTCGGGTTCGTCGTGCACCTGGGAGCCCCGTCGTCGCCGATTTCCTACTACCAGCAGGTCGGGCGCGCGGGGCGCGCGACCGAGCGCGCGGAGGTGATTCTGCTTCCGGGTCCCGAGGACCGGCAGATCTGGAGCTGGTTCGCGTCGGTGGCCTTCCCGCGGGAGGAGGTGGTGCGGCGGGTGATCGAGATGCTCGAGCCGGAGCGGCCGCAGTCCACGCAGGCCCTCGAGCCACTGGTCGACCTCACCCGGTCCCGGCTGGAGATGGTGCTCAAGGTGCTCGACGTGGACGGTGCGGTGCGCCGGGTCAAGGGCGGCTGGATCGCCACCGGTGCGCCGTGGGAGTACGACGCCGACCGGTACGCCAAGCTCGAGCAGGCGCGTGCGGCCGAGCAGGAGGCGATGCTCGAGTACGAGCGGACCACCGGGTGCCGGATGGTGTTCCTGCGCACCCAGCTCGACGATCCCGGCCTGACATCCGAGACCGCGGGCTGCGGTCGGTGCGACAACTGCTGCGGGGCCCGGTGGTCGGCGGACGTCGACGACACCGAACTGGGCCGGGTGCGGGCCCGGTTGGATCGGCCGGGGGTGGACCTACCGCCGCGGCGGCAGTGGCCGACCGGAATGGCCAAGCTCGGCGTGGCGCTGTCCGGAAAGATCACCGACGGACCCGAGCCGGGGCGGGTCCTCGGCCGGCTGTCGGACCTGGGATGGGGGCCGCGGCTGCGGGCGCTGCTGGACGGCCCGGACGCGCCGGTGCCCGATGCGGTCGTGCAGGCCGCCGTGGACGTGCTCCGAGCATGGGACTGGACGCAGCGGCCGACCGCGGTGATGGCCCTGGAGTCGGCGACCCGGCCCCTGCTGGTCGGTTCCCTCGCGACGCGCCTGGCGCAGCTGGGCCGGCTCGAGGATCTCGGCGTGCTGCGTGCCCGGCCCGGCCGGCCCGCGGTGACGGCAGCGAACTCGGCGTACCGGATCGCCGGCCTCGTGGACGCGTGGGAGAGCCCCGACCTCCACGGAAACCCTGGGCCGATCCTGCTCGTCGACGCGGTCACCGACACCGGCTGGACGCTGACGATGGCGGCCCGGACCCTGATCCGCGCGGGTGCGTCCGCGGTGCTCCCGCTGGCTCTCGCGAGCCCGAAATAATCGCCGCGACCGGTCCGGGCGCTACATCGAGTGATCCTTCTCACACCCGCGTCTCACCTGCACGGAGGCGGGGTATCCGGTGACGGATTCCGACAAGGCGGGTGAATCCCGCCCGCGAAGTTGTTAGGTTCGAGACCGCTTATGACGCCTGTGACACCGAGAAGTACCCCGCCCACCGCGCCTGCCGAAACGGTGAACGCACCTGCCGAGCCGAATTTCCGCGCACCGCGCATTTCCGACGGAATTCGCATGTGGCAGATCGCGCGCGATTCGAAAGTGCTCGACGTCAATTCCAGTTACGCGTACGTGCTGTGGTGCCGCGACTTCGCGGCGACCTCGGTGGTCGCCACCGCTGGTGACGACGAGGCGGTCGGTTTCGTCAGCGGCTACCGCCGTCCGGAGGCACCGGACACGCTGTTCGTCTGGCAGGTGGCCGTGGACCAGGACCAACGGGGCCGCGGCGTCGCGGGCCGGATGCTCGACAGCCTGTGGGACCGACTCACCGACGCCGGTGTGACCCGGCTCGAGACGACGGTCAGCCCGGACAACGAGGCATCGATCGCGATGTTCACCGCGCTCGCCCGGCGACGCGGACTGCGCATCACCCGGAGCGAATTGTTCACCCCTTCGGATTTTCCCGATTCACACATGGCCGAGGATCTCTACACGATCGGCGAATGAATACACGACCGGCGAAAACGAATTCGCCGCAGGAGGACGAGGAATGACCATCCTGGAGCACCCCGAAACCCCCGCCAAGCACAGCATTTTCGATCACCTCGAATCCGAGGTGCGCAGCTACAGCCGTGGCTGGCCGGCCGTGTTCGAAACGGCATCCGGATCGTGGATCCGCGACGAGAACGGCAAGGACTACCTCGACTTCTTCGCCGGTGCGGGAGCCCTCAACTACGGGCACAACAACCCGATTCTGAAGACCGCGCTCGTGGACTACATCATGGGCGACGGCATCACCCACGGCCTGGACATGGCCACCCCCGCCAAGCGGGAACTGCTGGAGTCGATCGAGAGCCACATCCTGGCTCCGCGCGGCCTCGACTACAAGGTCCAGTTCCCCGGCCCCACGGGCACCAACTCGGTCGAGGCGGCCCTCAAGCTCGCCCGCAAGGTCACCGGTCGCGAGTCGATCATCAACTTCACCAACGCGTTCCACGGGATGACGCTGGGTGCGCTGTCGGTGACGGGCAACTCGATGAAGCGGGCCGGGGCCGGCGTGCCGCTGGTGCATGCCACCCCCATGCCGTTCGACAACTACTTCGACGGCGTCACCGAGGACTTCCACTGGTTCTCCCGCGTGCTCGACGACTCCGGCAGCGGCCTGAACCGCCCGGCGGCGGTCATCGTCGAGACCGTGCAGGGCGAGGGTGGCGTGAACGTCGCCCGTCCCGAGTGGCTGCGAGCCCTCGCGGACCTGTGCGCCGAGCGCGACATCCTGCTCATCGTCGACGACGTGCAGATGGGCTGCGGCCGCACCGGCCCGTTCTTCTCGTTCGAGGTCGCCGGGATCACCCCGGACATCGTGACCCTGTCGAAGTCGATCGGCGGGTACGGCCTGCCGCTCGCGCTGACGCTGTTCAAGCGTGAACTCGACGTGTGGGGCCCGGGCGAGCACAACGGCACGTTCCGCGGCAACAACCCGGCGTTCGTCACCGCGGCGAAGGCGCTGCAGCACTACTGGGCCGACGACCGTCTCGAGCGCGACACGCTGCGCAAGGGCGAGCGGATCCGGCAGACCTTCATGAACCTGTCCGACATGTTCGACGGCGTCTCCACCCGCGGCCGCGGCATGGTTCAGGGCCTGGTGTTCGACGAGCCGAGCGACGCGCAGAAGGTGTGTGCCCTGGCGTTCGAGCAGGGCCTGCTCGCGGAGACCTCCGGCCCCTCCGACGAAGTCGTCAAGCTGCTCCCGCCGCTGACGATCAGCGACGACGAGCTCGAGCACGGCCTGAACATCCTGTGCGAGGCCACCTCGGTGGTCCGGGCCTGAGCCCCGGCCACCGTCGAACCCCGCACGCGAAGACGAGCACCGGAAGGACCTGCCCATGATCGTCCGTACCACCGAAGAAATCACCGGCACCGACCGCGACATCACGTCGGACAACGGCAACTGGCGCAGCAAGCGCATCGTGCTCGGCGGCGACAAGGTCGGTTTCTCGTTCCACGAGACCACGATCGAGGCCGGCACCGTCAACGAGTTCCACTACGCCAACCACGTCGAGGCCGTGTGGCTCATCGAGGGCACCGGCACGCTCACCGACCTCGAGACCGGCACCGTGTACCCGCTCGCGCCCGGCACGATGTACCTGCTCGACGGCCACGAGCGGCACCGGGTCGAGCCCGACACCCGGATGCGCATGTTCTGCGTGTTCAACCCGCCGGTCACCGGCCGGGAGGTCCACGACGAGAACGGCGTGTACCCCCTCGTCGAGGTCGTCTGAGCGCCCGCAGCGTGTGACCGGCCGGCCCTTCGCGCCTAGAGTCGGATCCATGACCTACGAGCGACAGCCGCGGATCGCCGTCGGCCCCGCCCCGGACATCGTGTTCGACCGGGCGATCGGGGCCGGCGGCGGTTGCGTATGCGGGTTCGACGACCACCCGGACGCGGTGGTCTGGACCGGCGGATCGGACGAATTCCCCGCGGCGTTGCCGACGTCGGTGCGATGGGTCCAGCTACCCGCCGCCGGCGTGGAGGACTGGCTCGACGCCGGCATCATCCGCGCTCACCCCCAGGTGACGTGGACGTCGGCTGCCGGGGCGTTCGCCGCGACGGTCGCCGAGCATGCGCTCATGCTGCTGCTCGCCGGGGTGCGGGCGCTGCCCGACCATCTGGCCGCGACGTCGTGGACGCCGGGCGTGTTCTACCCCCAGCTGGGAACCCTGCGCGGCGCCACCGTCGGCATCATCGGCGCCGGGGGCATCGGCCGGGCCCTGATCCCCATGCTCGGCGCGCTGGGCGCGCAGGCGCTCGCGGTCACCCGCAGCGGCCGTCCGGTCCCGGGCGCCGTGGAGACCGTCCCCGTCGCACGGATCGACGAAGTATGGTCCCGCGCAGATCATTTCGTGATCGCCGCCCCGGCCACGGCTGAGACCGAGCAGCTGGTGGGGGCCGACGAACTCGCCGCGATGAAGCCCACCGCGTGGGTGATCAACGTTGCCCGCGGCAGCCTCGTCGACACCGACGCGCTGGTGGATGCTCTCAGCCGCCGTGTCATCGCGGGCGCCGGTCTGGACGTCACGGATCCCGAACCGCTGCCGGACGGGCACCCCCTGTGGTCCCTGCGCAATGCCATGATCACGCCACACGATTCCAATCCCCCGGCGCTGCGCATCCCCGCGTTCGCCGAGCACGTCACCGAGAACGTCACGCGCTTCGCGGCCGGCCTCGACCTCGCCGCGGTCGTCGACCCGAGCGCCGGGTACTGACGCACCGCTATCCTGGGCGGGGTGATCGAACCGCTGCACCACCTGCTCGACGGCCGGCGGTTGTGCGTGCTCACCGGCGCCGGGATCTCCACCGATTCCGGCATCCCGGACTACCACAGTCCCGGCGCGCCACCCCGCAACCCGATGACCTACCAGCAGTTCGTGGGCGATCCCGAGTTCCGGCGCCGCTACTGGGCGCGCAACCACGTCGGGTGGCGGCACATGGACTCCGCGCGGCCCAACGCCGGGCACCGTGCCCTCGCCGCGCTCGAACGGCGCGGCGTCGTCCTCGGTGTCCTCACCCAGAACGTGGACCTGCTGCACACCAAGGCCGGCAGCCGGCGGGTGATCGACCTGCACGGCTGCTACGCGCAGGTGCGCTGTCTGGCGTGCAACCACCGGCTCTCGCGGTTCACCCTCGCCGAGCAACTCGCCGCCGCGAATCCGGGCTTCCTCGACCGGGTCCGGGGGACGACGGGCCTCGAGGTGGCCCCGGACGCCGATGCGGTCGTCGACGACACCGACAGCTTCCGCCCGGTGGACTGCGAGCGGTGCGGGGGAATGCTCAAACCGGACATCGTGTACTTCGGTGAATCGGTGCCTCGCGAACGTGTCGAGCGCGCGTTCGCGCTCGTCGACGAGGCGGATGCGCTGCTCGTGGTCGGCAGCTCGCTCACCGTGATGTCCGGACTGCGCTTCGTGCGGCACGCCGCGAAACTCGGCAAGCCCGTGGGCATCGTCAACCGGGGCACCACCCGGGGCGATGCGCTGGCCACGGTGAAGGTCGACGCCGGGTGCTCGGAGGTGCTCACGGCCCTCGCTGCCGGATCGCCGGCTGCCGCACCGGTCCGGTGAGCGCCCGCCTCTACAGCGTCACGAGGTCGTCGGCGTGCACCACCGGCCGCTGCAGGTCCGCCGGCAGCTGCCGGGTGGAGAACCCGATCATCCAGTCCAGTTCGGCCGCGTCGTAGGCCACTACTCCGCGCCCCACCGTCCGACCGTCGGGACCGACCAGCGCCACCACGTCCCCGCCGTGGAAGCGACCGCTCATGCCGGTGATGCCCGCCGCGAGCAGCGAACGGCGCCGTTCGACCACTGCCCGCACCGCGCCCGCGTCCAGGTGCAGGGTGCCGTGGGTGTCGGCAGCGTGCCGCACCCAGAATCGCCGCGCGGACATCCGGTCGGGCCGAGGGGCGAACGCGGTCCCCACATCCGCGGCACCGAGGGCGCGGTCGGCCTGGGACGCGGCGGTGAGCAGCACCGGCACCCCCGAGTCGGCGGCCAGTCGCGCCGCGGACAGCTTCGAGGCCATCCCGCCCGTGCCGAGGGCGCCCCCGGACCCCGCGACGACGCCGTCGAGGTCCTCCGGGCTCGTCACCTCCGCGATGAGGTGCGCATCGCCCTTGCGGGGATCGCCGTCGTAGAGGCCGTCGACATCGGAGAGCAGGATCAGCGCGTCCGCCCCGACGAGGTGCGCGACGAGCGCGGCGAGACGGTCGTTGTCACCGAAGCGCAGTTCGGCGGTCGCGACGGTGTCGTTCTCGTTGACCACCGGCACGGCGTGCAGCGCGCGCAGCCGGTCGAGGGTGCGCTGGGCGTTGCGATGCTGGGTGCGTCGCGCGATGTCGTCGGCAGTGAGCAGCACCTGCCCGACGGTGCGGCCGTACCGCGCGAAGGAGGTACCCCACGCGTGGGCGAGGGCGAGCTGCCCGACGCTGGCCGCGGCCTGCTTGGTGGCCAGGTCACGGGGCCGGACGGTCAGGCCGAGCGGGGCGAGTCCGGCACCGACCGCACCGGAGGACACCACCACGACGTCCGAGCCGCCGCGCATGCGCCCCTCGAGCGCGTCGACGAGACGGTCGAGTCGGTCCCGGTCCAGTCCGCCGACCAGGCTGGTGATGGCGGACGAGCCGATCTTCACCACGACGCGGCGTGCGCCGGCGACGGCCTCCCGGGTATCGCTCACGATCTCCTGCTTCTGGTTCGAGGTGGTCAGAACTCGTCGTCGGTCGCGAGACCGCGTCGCACCTTCTTGGCGTGGCGACGTTCGGCCGCCCCGACGCGATCGACCTGGTCGAGGCGGGCGTCGGTGCCGCGTCCGGTGGGCACGACGTCCACGCCGGCCTGCGTCTGCGGCTCCCACTCGAAGGAGACGTCGCCGATCGTGACGGACGCGCCCGGTTCGGCGCCCTGCTTGACGAGTTCGTCCTCGACACCGAGGCGGGCCAGCCGGTCCGCGAGGTAGCCGACGGCCTCGTCGTTGTCGAATGCGGTCTGCCGCACCCAGCGTTCGGGCCGGGTGCCGCGCACGATGAAGCCGCCCGGCGTCTCGGGATCGGCAACGACGCTGAACCCGGTCTCGTCGACGGCGACGGGCCGGATGACGGGCCGTCGCGGCGCCGCCGGCGGATGCGCCTTCCGGTACTCCTCCACCATTCGCGCCAGCGCGAATGTCAGTGGCCGCAACCCCTCCCGGCTGACGGCGGAGATCCTGAACACCGGCCAGCCCCGCTCCTCGAGATCCGGGGTGACGAAGTCCGCGAGTTCGGCGGCGTCGGGCACGTCGACCTTGTTCAGGATGACGATGCGGGGACGGTCGGCGAGATCACCCAGGCTGCTGTCGCCGGACAGCGCCGGCCGGTAGGCGGCCAGCTCGGCCTCGAGCGCATCGATGTCGGAGATCGGGTCGCGGCCCGGCTCGAGCGTGGCGCAGTCGACGACGTGGGCCAGCACAGCGCACCGCTCGAGGTGGCGCAGGAAGTCCAGGCCGAGCCCGCGGCCCTCGCTGGCACCGGGAATCAGGCCCGGCACGTCGGCGACGGTGAACGTGGTGTCGCCCGACTGCACGACCCCGAGGTTGGGGACGAGGGTGGTGAACGGGTAGTCGGCGATCTTCGGCTTGGCCGCGGACAGCACCGACACCAGGGACGATTTGCCCGCCGACGGGAAACCGACCAGCCCGACGTCCGCGACGGACTTGAGTTCGAGGACGAGGTCGCGCTCCTCCCCCTCCTCGCCGAGCAGGGCGAAGCCGGGGGCCTTGCGGGCCTTCGACGCCAGGGCCGCGTTGCCGAGACCTCCGCGGCCGCCGTGCGCGGCGACGAAGCGGGTGCCGGAGCCGACCAGGTCGGCCAGGATCCGGCCGTCCTTGTCGAGCACGACGGTACCGTCGGGCACCTTCAGCACGAGGTCGCCGCCGTTGGCGCCGTCGCGGTTGCTGCCCGCGCCCTGGGTGCCGTTCGTGGCCTTCGCGTGCTGGTGGAAGTGGAAGTCGAGGAGGGTGTGGACACCCTCGTCCACCTCGAGCACGACGTTGCCGCCGTTTCCGCCGTTACCCCCGTCGGGGCCGCCGAGCGGCTTGAACTTCTCCCGGTGGACGGAGGCGCAGCCGTTACCACCCTTGCCGGCGGTGACGTGCAGCACCACCCGGTCGATGAAGCGGGACATGGGTGGACCTCCGTCGAATGGTGGAACTGTTGTGTCGGCCGGTGCTCCCGCTGTGCCGGGATCACCGGAGTCGTGCCGGGACCACCGCGCTGCCGATGGTCCGAAAACAGTAGGGGCGGACCCGGGTGTGCGACCCTGGTCCGCCCCTACTGGGAGTATGTGCGAAGGAGACCTTCGCGGTGTCCGATTCGGACGGCAGATCAGGCGTCTGCCGCGACCGGAACGATGTTGACCGTCTTGCGACCACGCTTGGTGCCGAACTCGACGGCACCGGCAGCAAGCGCGAAGAGCGTGTCGTCGCCGCCACGACCGACGTTCACGCCGGGGTGGAAGTGGGTGCCACGCTGGCGCACCAGGATCTCACCGGCGCTGACGGCCTGGCCGCCGAAGCGCTTGACGCCGAGACGCTTGGCGTTCGAATCGCGACCGTTGCGGGAGCTGGATGCACCCTTCTTATGTGCCATGACGAACCCTCCTGGGGTTTGAAGCGGAAGCCCGAATTACTTGATGCCGGTGACCTTCAGGACCGTCAGCTTCTGACGGTGACCCTGGCGCTTGTGGTAGCCGGTCTTGTTCTTGAACTTGTGGATGCGGATCTTCGGGCCCTTGGTGTGCTCGACGATCTCGCCGGTGACCGTGACCTGCGCCAGCTTGTCGGCGTCGGTGGTCAGCTCGGCTCCGTCGACGACGAGGACCGGAGCAAGCGAGACAGCAGTGCCGGGCTCACCCTCGATCTTCTCGACCTTGACGAGATCGCCCTCAGCGACCTTGTACTGCTTACCGCCGGTCTTGACGATCGCGTACGTTGCCATCGGACGGCTACCCCTTGCTAGTTCGAACGTGCTCGCGCCACGGTGTGCAACGCGACTGGTCTGGTGGTTGCTGACTCGGGGCCGCCACAATCCCGCATCGGGCGCAGCAGGGCCGTATCGCCGAGTAGCGACTGACCAAGATTACGGGAAGGTGACTGCCAGGGTCAAACCGGGCCCGGCCGCGGTCGGGCCCGGTTCGACCTCATGCCTGCGCTTCGACCGGCGGGCCGGCAGGCCGGCCGGCGGCCCGGCGACGACGTGGCCGTCGAACGGTCACCGGTTCGGCGCTGTCACCGTCCGAAACCGCCGCGGTGGTCACCGGCTCCGGGGCCGGAGCGGTGGCCACGGGCTCCGGGGTCGGAGCGGTGGCCACGGGCTCCGGGGCCGGAGCCGGCACCACGAAGACGGTGCCGGTGCCGTCGCCCGTCGGAGCCGAAGGAGCCCGCGAGACCCGGCGACGGCGACGGGCCGCCGGCTCGGCGGCCTGCTTACCGGCCTCCGGTGCTTCTGCCGGTTGCGCCTCGCCCGATTCGGCCGGCGCCTCGCGCGATTCGACCGGGCGCGCCTCGCGGGGTTCTGTCACCGGTGCCGACGCGGCTTCGGTGGGCGTCTGCGCGGGCGCTGCCTCCGCCGGCTCGGCACCGGACTCGGTCGGGTGCTCGTCGTGGTTGTCGTGGTGCGCGGCCATCGCCAGAGCGACCGGGTGGGCGCGCTTGACCGTCGCGTCCACCACCGGCGCCTCGGGGGCCGGCTGGGGTGCGGCCGTCTCGGTCGTCGCCGGTTCCGGCTGGGTGCCCCGATCACGGCCGCGGCGGCGACGGGAGCCGCTCTCGCTGCGCGCGGGCCGGCCACCGTCCTCGGCGGCGGCGACCTCGACGGGTTCGCTGTGCACGAGGATGCCGCGGCCGTGGCAGTGCTCGCAGGTGGTGGAGAACGCCTCCACGAGCCCCGTCCCGAGCCGCTTGCGCGTCATCTGCACGAGTCCCAGCGAGGTCACCTCGGAGACCTGGTGACGGGTGCGATCCCGGCCGAGCGCCTCGGTCAGGCGTCGCAGCACGAGGTCCCGGTTCGACTCGAGCACCATGTCGATGAAGTCGACGACGATCATGCCGCCGATGTCGCGCAGCCGCATCTGCCGCACGATCTCCTCGGCTGCCTCGAGGTTGTTGCGCGTGACGGTCTCTTCGAGGTTGCCTCCGGCGCCGGTGAACTTGCCGGTGTTGACGTCGACGACCGTCATCGCCTCGGTGCGATCGATGACGAGAGTGCCACCGGACGGCAGCCACACCTTGCGGTCGAGCGCCTTGGCGAGTTGCTCGTCGATGCGGTGTACGGCGAACACGTCACGCGCGCCCGACTCGGAATCGTGCCGCTCCACGCGGGGCAGCATGTCCGGGGCGACGGTCCGGATGTAGTTCTCGACAGTGTTCCAGGCGTTCTCACCCTCGATGACGAGCTTGGAGAAGTCCTCGTTGAACAGGTCGCGAATCACCTTGACCAGCAGGTCGGGCTCTTCGTAGAGGGTCTTCGGCTGTCCCGAACCGTCGGCCTCGAGCTTGGCGGCCTGCTCCTCGATCGAGGCCCACTGCGTCTGCAGGCGCTGTACGTCGCGGGCGAGTTCGTCCTCGCTCACGCCCTCCGCCGCAGTACGGATGATCACACCGGCCTCGGCCGGGACGACCTCACGCAGGATCTCCTTGAGCCGCTTGCGCTCGGTGTCGGGCAGCTTGCGGCTGATGCCGGTGGACGAGCCGCCCGGCACGTACACCAGGAATCGGCCGGCGAGACTGATCTGCGTGGTGAGCCGGGCGCCCTTGTGCCCCACCGGGTCCTTGCTGACCTGCACGAGCACCCGGTCGCCCGGCTTGAGGGCCTGCTCGATCTTGCGCGAGTTGCCACCGAGCCCGGCGGCGTCCCAGTTGACCTCGCCGGCGTAGAGGACGCCGTTGCGACCCCTGCCGATGTCGATGAACGCCGCCTCCATCGAGGGAAGCACGTTCTGGACGCGGCCGAGGAAGATGTTGCCGACCATCGAACCGGAGCCGGCGCTGGTCACGAAATGCTCGACGAGGACGCCGTCCTCGAGGACCGCGACCTGGGTGATGTTCCCGGGGTTCGCGGTGTCACCGGTCTTCTCCCGCACCACCATGACGCGGTCGACGGACTCGCGGCGGGCGAGGAACTCCGACTCCGTGAGGATCGGGGGCCGACGGCGGCCTGCGTCCCGGCCGTCGCGGCGGCGCTGGCGCTTGGCTTCGAGCCGGGTGGAACCGGTGATGCCCTGAACCTCGTCCTTGGGGGCGCGCGTCTTGGATCGCGGCTCACGTTCGTGGACGACAGTGGGGACCGAGTCGTCCTCGACGGCGGTGTCGGCTCCGTCCGCACTGCCCTTGCGACGACGACGACGACGGCGACGACGGGAAGACCCTTCCCCGGACTCGTCCTCGCCCTGCCCGGACTCCTTCTGCTCGGGCTCCGTCTGTCCGGACTCCTTCTGCCCGGACTCCTTCTGCTCGCCTTCGGCCTGGTCCGCGCTCGGCTCGGCGGTCGCGACCTCTTCCGTCGCCGGCTCCGCGGGCTTTGCTTCCGGGCCCTCGCCCTTCTCCGGAGCGGCGCCCTCCTCGGCAGCAGTCTCCGTGGGGGACGTCTCCTCGGCGGTGGTCTCCTCCGACGTCTCGGATTGCTCGCCACGTCCACGGCCCCGGCCGCGTCGACCACGACGGCGACGGCGCGGCTCCTCCTCGGCGGACTCCTCACCCGGCTCCGCCGCAGCGGTCTCCTCGGTGACCTCCTCGGCGACTTCCTCGACGACGGTGGGCTCGGGCGCCTCGGCCGCCCGGCGGGAACGGCGGCGGCGCGGTGCCGCCTCGGCGGGGGCGGTGACTTCCGGCTGCAGGAACAGTGGCGCGCTGACGACGGGTTCGACGGCGCCCGGTTCCGGCGCGGTGAACGCCGGGGTCTCCTGTTCCATGCCGGTGAACAGGGTCGGAGCCGCAGGTGCCGCGGCGGGTTCCTGAGCGGTGGTGTCCTCGACCGCGGTCTCCGGCTCGGCGGCCGGTTCCCCGGCGGGCCCCTCGGCGCCGGCCGGTTCTCCGAGGGGAGCCTCGGCGGTCTCGGCGGCGGGCACCTCGGGTACCTCACCCACCGGTTCCGGTGCGGCTTCCGTCCCGGTCTCGGCGGGCGCACCGAGAGCGGCGCGGATCTGTTCGGCGAGGTCGCGCTGCAGGCTCGAGTGGGCACTGCGCAATTCGGTGCCGAGGTCGGCGGCTTTGGCCATGACCTGCTTGCTCGTGAGACCGAGCAGTTTGGCGAGTGCGTGCACGCGCATCTTCGGCGGCAGCACCACGGTGCCCTCATCGATGGAAGTGTCGTTCGGCGGCGCTTGTTCGGCCACGTAGGTCTCCTCGGGCCCCCGGGCGCGTCCATCCTCGATCTCGAGCGATGTGACGCGGCCACGCGGGGGCGCTGTCTGTGTGGGCTCGCACCGGGAGGCGCGAGATGTGCGGTCTCGCATCGCACGGTCGTCCGGTGCCCGTTTTCACTGCACGGCCGAGCGGTGCCTGGCTGGATCGCGGATCGAGCGCCGGTGCATCCAGCGTGCCACCGGGCGAGGTGTCTCCTGCGTCCCCGGTCACAGCGATGTCGGGCATCGATCCGTGATGTCGTTCGGTCGTTCCGCAACACTCCGAAGCGGGGCGACCTACCTCAGTATCCCACACAGAGGTCCGTGAATACGCCAACGGCGCCCCGAAGGGCGCCGTGGCACGTAGGTCGACGGACGGATCAGGACCCGGCGAGGGCCGGGAACCACAGAGCGATTTCACGCTCGGCCGACTCCACCGAGTCGGAACCGTGCACCAGGTTCTCGCCGGCGTCGAGCCCGAGATCACCGCGAATCGAGCCGGGTACGGCCTTCTCGACGGGGTCGGTGCCGCCCGCGAGCTGGCGGAATGCGGCGATGGCGCGGGGCCCTTCGAGAACCGCCGCGACCAGCGGCCGCGAGGTGATGAACTCGATCAGGCCGGGATAGAAGGGTTTGCCCTCGTGCTCGGCATAGTGGGCGGCGGCCACCTCCTCGGTGGCGGTGCGCAGCTCGAGTGCCACGATGTCGAGTCCCTTGCGCTCGATGCGCGAGAGGATCTCGCCGACATGACGACGGGCCACGCCGTCGGGCTTGATCAGTACCAGGGTCCGCTCAGTCACGCGCACAGCGTAGTGGTCAGCCCCGCTGCCCCGGTAGCAGGCCCCGCGCCTCGCGGTCCTTCATGTCCTTGCGCAGGTACAGGATGTAGCCCCACACCGCACTGAAGATCACGCCGACGATGCCGAGCGCGAGGTCGACGAAGAAGCCCAGCAGGGTCAGCACCTGCAGCGCGAGGTTGTACCGGAGCGCCCAGGGCCGGCCCTGCAGCCCGGCGCCCGCGATCATCGCGACGGCGAGGAACACGATGTAGCCACCCGAGAGCCACGTGAGTCCCCCGCCGACGACCGCGACAACCGGTAGCACCAGCAGGACCACGATGGCTTCGAGGACGAGCGTGCCGGCCATGACGCCTCGCAGCCCCTTCCACGGGTCCTTCGCGGGGGGCCGGACGGCGGAGTCCCGGTCCGGCGATGCGGCGGAGTTGTCAGCTGCCTCGCTCACGCGGGGTCCTTTCCGAAGAGAGTGCGGGCGGCGCCGGCGGTCACCACCGAGCCGGTGACCACGACACCCGCCCCCGATACTGCCTCACCCGGCTCGGCGACCTCCTCGGCGATGGCGACGGCGGTCTCGAGGGCGTCGGGCAGTGTCGGCGCGACGACCACGCGTTCGTCGCCGAACCGCGCCACGGCCAGGTCTGAGAGCTCGTCGACGTCCATCGCCCGCGGCGAGCCGTTGTGGGTCACGACGATCTCGTCGAACACCGGCTCGAGGGCGTCGAGCAGACCGGGCACGTCCTTGTCGGCCATCACCGACACCACTCCGACCAGCTTGCGGAAGTCGAACTCGTCGGCGAGGGCCGCAGCGAGAGCCTTCGCCCCGTGGGGGTTGTGGGCGGCGTCGAGGAACACCGTCGGAGCGCTACGCACCCGTTCGAGCCGGCCCGGGTTGAGCACCGAGGCGAACGCCGCGCGCACCGCGTCGGCGTCGAGCTGCCGGTCGGCGCCGGCCCCGAAGAACGCCTCCACGGCGGCGAGCGCGAGCGCGGCGTTACGGGCCTGGTGCTCGCCGTGCAGCGGCAGGAAGATGTCGGTGTACACCCCGCCGAGGCCTTGCAGCTCGAGTTGCTGCCCGCCCACGGCGATGCGCCGGGCCAGGACCTGGAACTCGGCGCCTTCGCGTGCGACGGCGGCGTCCGCTTCGACGGCCCGGCGCAGCAGCACCTCCATCACCTCGGGTTCCTGCTGGGCCAGGATTGCGACGGTGTCGCGGGGCACGAGCCCGTCGTCGGGTGCCTTCTTGATGATCCCGGCCTTCTCCCCCGCGATCGTCGCGAGATCGGGGCCGAGGTATTCGGTGTGGTCGAGCCCGATCGGGGTGACGACCGCGACCTGCGCGTCGACGACGTTGGTGGCGTCCCAGGTGCCACCGAGTCCCACCTCGACGACGGCGACGTCGACGGGGGCCTCGGCGAACGCGGCGAATGCCATGGCCGTGGTCACCTCGAACTTGCTCATCGCCGGGCCGCCCGCGGCCTGCGACTGCGCGTCGATCATCGCGACGTACGGCTCGAGTTCGCGATAGGTGTCGACGTAGGTGCGCGGGGAGACCGGCGCCCCGTCGATGCTGATCCGCTCCGTGGCCAGCTGCAGGTGCGGGCTCGTGGTGCGGCCGGTGCGCCGGTGCAACCGGGTCAGCAGGGCGTCGATCATGCGGCTCACCGACGTCTTACCGTTCGTGCCGGCGATCTGGATGGACGGATAGCTGCGCTGGGGGGATCCGAGCAGATCCATCAGCGCCGCGATCCGGGTCAGCGAAGGCTCGATCTTCGTTTCGGGCCAGCGCTTGTCGAGTTCGGCCTCGACCAGGGTCAGCTCGGCCAGGTCGACCGGCGACGGCGTCGCCGGGCCGGCCGCGGACCGGTCCTCGCTCACGCCGACCCCAGTTCCTGCAGGCGCGCGGTGATCCGGGCGATCTCCTCCTCCGCGATCTGCCTGCGGGCGGTGATCTTCTCCACGACCGCCGCGGGCGCCTTGGCGAGGAACGCCTCGTTGCCGAGCTTGGCGGACGTGCCCGCGAGCTCCTTCTCGGCGACCGCGAGGTCCTTGCCGAGACGGGCGCGCTCGGCCGCCACGTCGACGGTGCCGGAGGTGTCCAGTTCCACGGTGACGGTGGCACGGGACAGGCGCACCTCGATGGCGGCGGTGGCGGCGAACTCCTCCGCAGGCTCGGTCAGCCGCGCCAGGGACCGTACGGCCGGCACCTGCGCAACCAGGTCGGCGGCGTCGATCTCGGTGAGGCGTGCGGCGACCTTCTGCGACGGCTTGAGGCCCTGGTCGCTGCGGAAACGGCGGACCTCGGTCACGAGCTTCTGCAGATCCTCGACGCGACGCGCGGAGTCGGCGTCGGGCTCGGTGCCGGTGGCGTTCGGCCAGGACGCGACGACCACGGACTCGCCGCCGGTGAGGACCTTCCAGAGGGTTTCGGTGACGAACGGGATCACCGGATGCAGCAGGCGGAGCAGCTGGTCGAGGACGTTGCCGAGGACCGCCTTGGTGCCCTGCGCGTACTCGCTGCCGTCGGCCAGCTGCACCTTGGCGAGCTCGAGATACCAGTCGCACACCTCGTCCCATGCGAAGTGGTAGAGCGCCTCGCACGCCTTGGAGAACTCGAACCGCTCGAACGCCTCGTCGACTTCGGCGCGGACCTGCTCGAGCCGGTCGAGGATCCACCGGTCCGCGTCGGTGAGGGCGGTGCGCGCCGGGAGCTCGGTGACGACCGCGCCGTTCATCAGGGCGAACTTGGTCGCGTTGAACAGCTTGTTGGCGAAGTTGCGGGAGGACTGCGCGTGGTCCTCGCCCACGGCGAGGTCGCTACCCGGGTTGGCGCCGCGGGCCAGGGTGAAGCGCAGCGCGTCGGCGCCGTACCGCTCCACCCAGTCCAGCGGATCGATGCCGTTGCCGCGCGACTTGGACATCTTCTTGCCGAACTGGTCGCGCACGAGGCCGTGCAGGAACAGGTCCTTGAACGGCACCTGGACGCCGGACTTCCCGCCGGCGGTGATCGCCTCGTCGTTCGCGACGTACAGGCCGAACATCATCATCCGGGCCACCCAGAAGAACAGGATGTCGTATCCGGTGACGAGAACGCTGGTGGGATAGAACTTCTCGAGCTCCGGCGTCCTGTCCGGCCAGCCCATCGTGGAGAACGGCCACAGACCTGAGGAGAACCAGGTGTCGAGGACGTCGGGATCCTGCTCCCAGCCCTCGGGCGCGGTCTCGTCCGGTCCGAAGCACGCGACCTCGCCGTCCGGGCCGTACCAGATCGGGATGCGGTGACCCCACCACAGCTGCCGCGAGATGCACCAGTCGTGCATGTCGTCGACCCACGCGAACCAGCGCGGCTCCTGGCTGGCCGGGTGGATCACGGTGTCGCCGTTGCGGACCGCGTCGCCCGCGGCCTTGGCGAGCGCATCGACCTTGACCCACCACTGCATCGACAGCCGGGGCTCGATTGTCTCGCCGCTGCGCTCGGAATGACCGACGCTGTGCAGGTAGGGACGCTTCTCGGCGACGACCCGGCCCTGCTCGGCCAGCGCCTCGCGCACCCGGACCCGCGCCTCGAACCGGTCCATGCCGTCGAATCGTGTTCCGGTGTCGGCGATCCTGCCGGCCTTGTCCATGATGGTGGGCATCGGCAGGTTGTGCCGCACGCCCATCTCGAAGTCGTTGGGATCGTGGGCGGGGGTGATCTTCACGGCGCCGGTGCCGAATTCGGGGTCGACGTATTCGTCGGCGATCACGGGGATACGCCGGCCGGTGAGGGGATGCTCGAGGGTGGTGCCGACCAGGTGCTGGTAGCGCTCGTCGTCCGGGTGCACCGCGACGGCGGTGTCACCGAGCATGGTCTCGACCCGGGTGGTGGCGACGATCACGTGCGGCTCGTCGTCGTCCAGGGAGCCGTAGCGCAACGAGACGAGTTCGCCCTCGACCTCCTCGAACTTGACCTCGATGTCGGAGATCGCGGTCTGCAGCACGGGCGACCAGTTCACCAGTCGCTCGGCGCGGTAGATCAGCCCGTCGTCGTAGAGCCGCTTGAACATCGTCTGCACGGCCCGCGAGAGACCCTCGTCCATGGTGAACCGGTCGCGGGACCAGTCGACGCCGTCCCCGATGCGGCGCATCTGCCCCTGGATGGTGCCGCCGGATTCGCGCTTCCAGTCCCAGACCTTCTCGACGAACAGTTCGCGACCGAAGTCCTCCTTGGTCTTCCCGTCCACCGCGAGTTGCTTCTCGACGACGGTCTGGGTGGCGATGCCGGCGTGGTCCATGCCGGGCAGCCACAGCACCTCGTAGCCCTGCATGCGTCTACGGCGCGAGAGCGCGTCCATGAGGGTGTGGTCGAGTGCGTGACCCATGTGCAGGCTGCCGGTCACGTTCGGCGGTGGCAGCACGATCGAGTAACCGGGCTTGTCGCTGGACGGATCGGCGGCGAAGTAACCGGCGTCCACCCAGCCCTGGTACAGCTCGTCCTCTACGGCGCTGGGGTCCCAGCTCTTGGGGAGGGCGTCGGCGGGGTTCTGGTGGTTCTCTGGCGCACTGGTCACCCCGCAATCGTAGTCAGCGGAGGCAAACCGCCTGCACACGCCCCACGTGCCCGGATCGGGCCTGCTGGACTGCGGATCACGGGTACGGCACCGTGGCAGACGTGAACGAGTTCCGCTTCGCCACGAACGTCTTCACCCTGGAGTCGGCCGGCGCGTTCGCCGGCCGATGCCGCCGCATCGAGGCGCTCGGGTACGACACGCTGTTCGCCGCGGACCACCTGGGGGTCGTCGCGCCGTTTCCCACGCTCGTCGCCGCGGCGCAGGCGACCGAGCGGTTGCGAGTGGGCACGCTCGTCCTCAACGCTCCGTTCTGGAACTCGGAGCTGTTGGCCCGCGACGTCGCGACCACCGACGTCCTCACCGGTGGCCGGCTCGAACTCGGCCTCGGCGCCGGGCACATGAAGTGGGAATTCGACGAGGCCGGCATCGGCTGGGATCCGATCGGCCGCCGCGTCGATCGGCTCGAGGCCCTGATCGAGGGTCTGGGGCGCCGCTTCGCGGAGGGCGGGTACCCACAACAGGCCGAGCTGCGCGCCGGCCTGGACCTGGCACCGCTGCAGCCGGTCCAGCGGTGCGGGTTCGGCGGCACCGGTCCCCCGCTGCTGATCGGCGGTACCGGGGACCGGGTGCTGCAGCTGGCGGCCGAGCGCGCCGACATCGTGGGGGTGGCCGGTGCCGTGCAGGTGCCGGGACAGGCGCCCGGGGTGCTGCGCATCGCGACGGCCGCCGAGGCCGACGAACGCGTGCGGTTCGCCCGCGAGCGCGCCGGCGCCCGCGCGGACCGCCTCGAGTGGCAGGTGCTGGTCCAGGCGGTCGTGGTGACCGACGACCGAGAGGCCGCGGCGCGGGCACTGCTCGAGCGCTTCGGTCCGATGACGAGCGTCGAGGAACTGCTGGACACGCCGTTCGCACTGATCGGCACGGTGGAACGGATGGCCGATCAGGTCCTGCGCGACCGCGACCGCTACGGCTTCACCTACTACACCGTCCACAGGCCGTACCTCGAGGCGTTCGCCCCGGTGCTCGAGCGGGTGCGGACGCTGGGCGGGTGAGCGTCGCCCCCGACGGAGATGCCGTTCGACTCCCGCGCCGCGCACCGCCGGGATCCGCGTCAGCCGAGCACCTCGGGCAGTTCCCGGGGACGCGCGAGCACGTGCTCCGCGAGGAACGCCTCGACCACCTCGTACCAGATCTTCGCGTGCTGGGGGCCGAGCACCCAGTGGTTCTCGTCGGGGAAGTAGAGGAAGCGATGCACGGTGGAGCCGTCCTCGGCGGCGGGTGCCCCCGACTCGGAGAGCAGTTCGTACCACAGTCGCAGCCCCTCCCCGATCGGCACGCGATAGTCCTTGTCGCCGTGGATCACCAGCATGGGAGTGACGATGTCGGCGACATACAGGTGCGGTGAGTTCTCCACCGCCATCTCGGGGGTCATCTCCCGCGCCCAGTACCAGGCCGAATCCGTGGTGGGTCCGAACTGGTCGAGAGCCCACAGGCTCGCGTGGGTGACGATCGCCCGGAACCGGTCGGTGTGCCCGGCCACCCAGTTGGCCATGTACCCGCCGAAGGAGCCGCCCATCGCGGCGGTGCGGTCGGCGTCGATCTCGGGGAGCTCGATCGCGGCATCGGTCAGCGCCATCAGGTCGGTGTAGGGCTCCTTGCCCCATCTGCCCCACCCGCGCCGGACGAAGTCCTGCCCGTAGCCGGAGGACAGGGCGGGGTCCGGGAGCAGCACGGCGTAGCCGCGGGCGACGAGAAGCCACGGGTTCCATCGCCACGACCAGGTGTTCCAGGAGCTGAGGGGGCCACCGTGGATCCACAGCAGCAGCGGTGCGGGGGCGTCGGGGTCGGCGGTGGCCGGCAGGGCCAGCCAGGCCCGCAGCGGGGTGCCGTCGGCGGCGGCAGTGGTCAGTTCCGTGAGGCGGCCGGGGAGGTCCGGCAGCTCGGCGGGAGCGCGCAGAACGGTGACGGCGCCGGAGCCGTCCAGCGGGATCCGCACCGGGTGCGGCGGAGCGTCGTAGGCCGCACGCAGGGCGTAGACGCACGTTCCGTCGGGTGCGACGCGCAGGTCGGTGTAGGCGGCCGGGTCGGTGGTCAACGGGGTGGGGACGTCGGCCCACAACGCGACCTGGAAGATCGGCGCGCGGCCGTGCTCGTCGGCGGTCACGAGCAGCGCCCCGGAGTCGGGACGCCAGACGACCGACGTCGGCCACCGGTCCCATCCGGGCACCAGAACCGTCGTGTCTCCCGATCGAAGATCGAACAGCCGCAACGTGATTGTCGGCGCGGTCTCGGGGTCGGAGTGTGTCTCGTGCAGGAATGCGATCCGGGTGCCGTCCGGCGAGATCGCGGGGGCGAACACGTCGGCGGTCTCGTCGTCGACGAGGACCGTGCGCAGTCCGGTGTCCGTGTCGATGCGCACCAGGGTGGTGCGGCGGGAGGCGAGCGGCCCGGGGACCGACCAGGTGGTGACGACGAACGTGCCGTCCGGGGCGAGGTCGAGGGTGGCCTCGCGCAGCGCGCCCCCGGGTCCGGGAGTCAGGTCCGACAGGGGCGGGTGGAGGCCGTCCGCGAGGGCGAGCAGGTGCGGCTCGGCCGGGCCGAGGTCGTGATCCCAGTGCCGGATCGGGTATCCGGTGTGCAGCACGGCGGAGATCTTGTGCTTCCTGCGGGCGTCCCGGATCCGTTCGTCGTCGCCGTCGGTACGGCCGAGCACGTCCGCCGTCACCACGATCCGGTCGGCGGCCCGCGCGGCGTGCACTGCGCGTACCCCGCCCTTGCGGGACACGACGCGCTGCGCTTCGCCACCGGCCGCCGGCAGCCGCCACAGTGCGACGGGGGCATCGTCGCCGTCCGTCCCGTCGGCCCGGGCCGCGGTGAACAGCAGGTCACCGGTGGCGGTGAAGACCGGGTTCGACTCGCCCTTCGCACCCCACGTGAGCCGCCGGGCGGGCTCCTGTCCGTGCGGGTCGACCTCCCACAAGGCCCCGACGTACCCGGTCCCCTCCTCGTCCAGGGTGGACTGGGCGATCACGACACGGGTCCCGTCCGGCGACAGCGCGAGCGCGGTGACGCGCGGGAGAGCGAGATAGTCGTCGAGGTCGTCGAATGCGGTCATGGTGCCCGAGGGTAGTGCGCGCCGGGGGCGTCACCGGGGAGCCGACACGGCCGTTTCGGACGGCGAATGCCCCTGCCGACCGGCACTGTGGTCTGCGCCGTCGCCGGCGCCGCGTGGGCGCTGCCCCCACGGTCGGACTCCTGGCGCCGCGTCACATGCGCGGTTGCCTCATCGCATCACCGGCAGGATCCGCGCGCCCGACCGGCCCGATGCCGCTTCGATGAAGTCCCGCGCGTCCGGGACGGCGGCGAGCACGTTGCGGGTGCGTTCGAGTGCCTCCGATTCGGGCGGCGGTCCGCCGACCGTGTCGACGACGTCGAGCAGGTGGACGGTCGTTTCGAGGATGGCCAGGTCGAGGAGTGCGCCGAGCGTCACCGAGCCCAGCAGAGGGTGTGGGACGACGGTCTCACGATCGAGGCCGGTCAGGCGATCGAACGCCTGCGGCAGTTCGACGGCGAATCGCTCGACGAGCGTCTCCCGGCCGGCGTCGGTGGCGGCGTGGCGGACCATCTCGGCGATCCGTCGGTGCATCGGTTCGGCGGCGACCGGGTCGGCGTTGAAGACGCGGAGCATCTCCGCGGCGCTGGTGACCTTTGCCGTGCCCTCGGGCGCGGGGTCGGCGATCAGGGCGATCAGGGCGTCGGGTGCGACGTGGACGTACAGGTCCCGAACGGTCCAGCCCGGCAGCCGGGTCGGGGCCGTCCACTGCTCGTCGCTCAATGCCCGGGCCCGTTCGGCCCAGGAGCGCCACAGCCGGATCAGCAGGGCTCGATCCCGGTCGAAGGTCGATGTCACCGCTCCCCCTCGTTCGGTCACCCGCGCGGCGGCCTCGGCCGGTGGGTGGTCGTCTTCCTGATGCTCCCGTCGGTGTCGTAGTAGGTCCACTCACCGGTCTTCCTGCCGTGCTCCCAGTGTCCGCTGTCGACGAGTGTCCCCGCCGCCGTCCAGCGTTCCCAGTAGCCGTGCTTGTCACCGTGGGCGAACCCGCCGCGCTGCAGCAGACCACCGGTGGCGCGGTACCAGGTCCAGGGACCGTGCAGGACGCCGCGGTCGTAACCACCCTCGGAACGTAGCGCCCCACCGGCGGAGAAGTGCCGCCACGTTCCGTGACGCTCGCCGTCGACGTAGGTGCCCACCATCAGCCCGCCGTGCGGGTCGGGCTCCGCCCATTCGCCGGTCTTGCGGCCGTGACCGTCCACGGCGTTCGGGCGCTCGAGGGGCGCGCTCACGTCGTGCCCCCGACCCGGGCCGGGGCTTCGCATACGCCGCTCGGTCCTGTGGCTGTCCGCGAGACATCACTCACAGATACCGACTATATGCAAGCAACTGCTTGCATATCAAGGGATCGGCCGATTCATCGCGTCACGGGTTCGCGCCACATCTTCCACAGGGTCGGCCCTCCGTTCGGGACGGCGATCTCGCCGGTGACCCGGAACCCGAACCGCTCGTAGTAGGAGATGTTCTTCTCCTTGCTCGATTCGAGATACGCGGGCATCCCGTCGGCGTCACAGCGGTCCAGCCGCGACCGCAGCAGGGCCTTCCCGAAACCTCCGCCACGCGCCGCGTTTCCGGTTCCGATGGCGGAGAGGTACCAGTGCGGCTCGGCCGGATGCGCCTCGTCGAGCGCGCCGTCGACCTCGGCGCCGACGCGGGCCCGGCGCCCGAGCGCGCGGATCATCCCCGCAGTGACCAGCACGGACCGCCACCCCGGGGCTTTCCAGCGACCCGGCGGCGCCCACATGGTCGCGCCTCCGGCGGAACCGTCCGGCCCCTCGGCGAGCTCGAGTCCGCCGTGCGACAGCAGATGATGCTGCGCCTCGGCGGCGAACATGCGTGGCAGACCTCGGCGCCGGCGCTCGTCGTCGGGCCACATCCACATCATCACCGGATCGTCGAAGAACGCGTCGGCGAGGGTGCGGGCGAAGACCGGTATGTCCCGTCGGGTGGCCGGGCGGACGACAGGGGTCATGCGGACGAGGCTACCGGCCTCGACGGAGCATCGTTGCCGCCCAGCAGGTTTTACGTCGTTGTCACACAGCGAGAACCGCGCGTGTTTCGTTTTATGCAACACTGTTTCCCTGTAAGAAACAACCGAAGTGCGAGCTGTGAGGAAATGCGATGACCGAAACCGCGAACATCGTCATCGTCGGCGGCGGACTCGAGGGCCTGGCTGCGGCCTGGTCCCTCGCCGAGCGCGGCGAAACGGATGTCCTCGTCCTGGAACGCGGGACGATGTGTTCCGGCATGACCGGCAAGTCCAGCGGCATCGTCCGCTGCCACTACGGCGTTCCGTCGCTGGCCGCGATGGCCTGGCACGGCGTGCAGGTGTTCTCCGAAGCCGAGGAGATCTTCGGGGCCGACATCGGCTTCCGGCAGACCGGATACGTCGTCGGCGTCGGGCCCCAGAACACCGCCCCGCTCGCCGCGAACGTCGAGATGCACCGGGCCCTCGGAGTGCCCGTCGAGACGATCGACGCCGGCGAGGTCCGCCGCCTGCTACCGGGGATAGCCCTCGATCCCTTCGCGGCCTTCGCGTACGAGCCCCTCGGCGGCCACGGCGACGCCTACATGACCGGAATGGCCTACGGCACCCGCGCCCGAGCCCTCGGCGTGCGAGTGCGCCAGGGCACCCCCGTCGCCTCCCTCCTGCAGCGCGAGGGCGGCGAGGTCTACGGGGTGCGGCTCGCGGACGGCTCCGAAATCCACGCGGGCACCGTCGTGCTCGCAACCGGCGTGTGGTCACCGGCACTCGGCGCGACCGCCGGCGTGGACCTCCCGATCCGGGCCCAGCGGGAACAACTCCTGCTCGTCGACCAGGGCGAACCCACCCCCGACATCCCCACCTTCTCCGACCTGGTGAACCTCCAGTACATCCGCCGCGAGCCCAACGGAGAGCTGCTGGTGGGCAACAGCGATCACTCCGCGCCGGAGTGGGCGGACCCGGACGACTACGCCAATCGCGCCGACGACCCGTTCGTGGAAACCGCCGTCGCGAAGCTCGACCGGTTGCTGCCGGCCATGCCCGATCCGCGGCTCGCCTCGTCGTACGCGGGATGCTACGACACCACACCCGACTACAACCCGATCATCGGCCCGTCCCCGGCGCCGGGACTGTTCCTGCTCGTGGGCTTCAGCGGCCACGGTTACAAGATCTCCCCTGCCGTGGGCCGGCTCGCCGCCGACCTCCTGCTCGACGGCATCAGCAGCGACCCCGCCGTGGACGGCACCGACTTCCGGTACTCGCGCTTCGCCGAAGGCAAGCCCCTCGCCAGCCTGAACCCGTACGTCGGGGCCGGGGAGATGCGCTGACGAAACGAACCGCCGGACACGCCGCTGTACCGAGGCCCGGGCGGGGTATAGAACAGAAGGTGAGGCTTCGGCGCGGAAACCGGAGAAGGTACACGTCATGCCGGACGACGAGGATCTGTTCTCGGCCACGGGAGAGCCGGACACGGTTCTCCGCGTGTTCGAGGCGCTGCCGTTCGCACTCGGAGCGTGGCAGGGACACGACCACGTGTACGTCGCGACCAACGCCGCCTACCGTGCGCTGCTCGGACGGGGCGATCTCCTGGGCCGGCCGGTGCGCGAGGCCGTCCCGGAACTCGAGGGTCAGCAGTTCTTCGAGCTGCTCGACCGGGTGGCGGCGACCGGCGTCGCCGAGACCGCCAAGGAATGGCGCATGCAGATCGACACCGACGGCAGCGGCGTGGTCCGCGAGCGCTACTTCGACTTCACCGTCGCCCCCTGCCGCGACCCCGGCTGCGGCGTCGCCGGACTGCTCTTCTTCGCCTCCGACGTGACCGACAGTGTCCTGGCGCGGCACGTCGCCGAGGCCCGGGCCCAGCTGATGTCGGAGAAGTACGAACAGGCCCGCGACGCGGTGACGGTGATGCAGCAGACCCTGCTGGCGCCGTCCGTTCCGGTCGTGCCGGGAGCCGAGGTGGCGGCGGCCTACCTGGTCGCCGCGGAGGACACGGCCGCCGGCGGTGACTGGTTCGACGCGTTGGCCCTCCCCGGCGGCGAGCTCGCGCTCATCACCGGAGACGTCGTCGGGCACGGCGTCGAGGCCGCCGCCGTGATGGGACAACTCCCGGCGGTTCTGCGCCAGCAGATCCTCGCGGGTGCAGACGTCGCCGGCGCCCTGTCCACGCTCGACGCCTTCTCGGCGCACGTCCCCGGCGCCCGCACCGCGACGGTGTGTGTCGCCGTCCTCGACACCGGAAGCGGCCGAGTCCGCTACTGCACGGGCGGGCATCCCCCGCCGCTGGTGGCGAGCCCGGTCGGGACGGTCCGCTACCTGCCTCCCTCGGGCGCGACGCCGATCGGAACCGGCTCGACGTTCCCCGTCGCCACCGACGCCCTCGCCACCGGCGACGTCGTGCTGCTCTACACGGACGGATTGATCGAGCGTCCCGGCCGGCCGCCCCCGGCGAGCACCGCCGAACTCGCCGAGCGGGCGGCTCTGAGCGTGGCCGGCCGCTCGTTCCCGATCCCGGACACACGCGCCCGGACGGTGGATCGGGTGTGCGGGGAGGTCCTCGAATTCCTGCTTCGGGAAACCGGATACAGCGACGACGTGACCATCGTCGCGGCTCAGCGGACGGCGATGCCGGATCCCCTGCACGTGCACCTGCACGCCGACCGGGAGGCGCCGAAGGCGGCGCGGTCGGCGCTGTGGCAGTGGCTCGTGCGTATCGGGGCCGACCATGCGGGGACCGTGGCCGTCGAACACGCGGTCTCCGAACTGGTGTCCAACGTCGTCGAGCACGCCTATCCCGGCACCGACGCCGAGCACAGCCCGGTCGAGATCGGCGGAGTTCTCGACGCCGACGGCTGCCTCCGGATCCGCGTACGGGACCGGGGCCGCTGGAAGACCCCCGCGACAACCCCGGAGTCCCACCGGTTGACGGACAGCCGCGGCCGCGGACTGACGATGGTCCGGCTCTTCGCCGACGATCTCCGCATCGACTGCGACGACACGGGCACGACTGCGACGGTCACGTTCCGGCTCACCCGGAGCGCCCGCGTCGTCACCGAGTTCACCGACGGCGCGATCGTCGGCCGTCCCGAGTCCTCGCGCGACTTCGCCGTCGACGAGACCGCACCCGGCCGCCTCGCGGTGCGGGGCGATGTCGACATCGACACCGCCCCCATCCTCAAGGGTCACCTCGACGTGGCGTCACGCGGCGGAACACTCTCGGTGACAGTGGATCTGAGCGAGGTCACCCATCTCGGCTCCGCCGGGGTCTCGTTGCTCTCGACGGCCCGTGAGCGTGCGGCCGGGCAGCACACCGCCGTGACCCTGGTGGCGCCGCCGGGCACCACCGCGCACCACGTGCTCACCCTGGTCGGACTCCACGGCCGGGCCGCACCCCCCGCGGGTGGCATCGCCGAACCCTCAGGCGACCCGGAGACGTGAACCCGGCACCGACGAAATGTCGATGCCGGGCGAAATCCTCGTCAGCTCGCGATCTTCCGTCTCCGGGACTGCACGTACTTCTCCCGCTCGGCGACCGACATCCCACCCCACACCCCGTAGGGTTCGCCCATCGTGAGCGCGTGCTCGCGGCACTGCTCGATGACCGGGCACCGATGGCACATCTCCTTGGCCTTCGACTCCCGCTGGTAACGCGCTCGGCCCCGTTCACCGTCGGGCGAGAAGAACACCGAGGAGTCGACACCGCGGCACAAGCCCTGCATCTGCCAGTTCCAGACATCGACGGTCGGCCGGAGGGGGTGAGGTGACAATGGCACGGGGCTCTCCTTGACAGCAGGCTCGCACGCAGTGCGAGCGGACCGGACGAAAGTCTGCGACCTTTCGTTCACTTCGATCCACGCGCCGCGACCCCCGCGAAGGGCCGGGTCTCGGTTCGTCGATCTCATGGACCGGGGAGTACCCCACGCCGCCGGAATTCATGCCAACAGAAAGAGAGATTTGTCGAAGATCCACGAAACTGGGGGCCGGACCGACCGCCCGCCCCGTTCCCCGACCCGCATACCGCCTGTTCGCGGGGCGACGCGGCGGTGCCCTCCTCGGACCCGGACCCGCGTCCGGTCGCGCGGAGCCGCCGGGGACGGTCAGCGGCCGGCCATCGCCCGGAGCAGTGGGGCGGCGGGCAGCGACGCGAAGAGCGCCGCCTCGTCGCGCCACGACGACTCCTCGTCGAGGAACCGCAGGATCGGCTCCGCGGAGGACCGGTCGAACAGCCCCGCGAAGGCGCGCTCGAGCACCGCGGGCCGCTCGACGACGGCCCGCAGCAGCCCCTGGTCGTACCGGGCGAACCGGGACGGAGCAGGCCGCACGTCGAAGGGATGCCCGTGCCGGGCGAGCGACTGCGCGATCGCCGCACTGTCGCACTGGATCCGCTGGTACGCATATCCGCTGCTGCCCTTGAGCATTCCGCCCGCGGCGCCGATGCGCACGATGTTGCCGCTGCGCCGCGCGGGCGGCCGCGACGCCAACGGCAGCCGCGCGGACTCGTCCGCCTCCACGACGTAGGTGTCCTCGTCCGCGCCGAGCACGGCCGCCAGGTACTCCCGGAGCGCCTCGTCGTGAGCGGCGGTGCCGACGGGCCCGCCGTCGGGGTGCGCGAAACTCGTGTGCTCGACGAGGGCGCGACGGTCGTCGGTGGGCAGCACGTACACGAAGGACGCCGCCCGGCGCTGATCGGTGCGGAAGTCGAACAGGGTGGGGACGTCGGGATCGAACAGGGGAGCTTCGGTGCGGATCCGCCACCCGCGGAAGTCCAGCCACGCATCGGGGCTCGTCCCGCGGTCGTCGGCGTCGGGGCCCCGGCCGTCGAAGACCCACTCGGGGTGCAGCTCCGTGCCGTCGGACAGGGCGACACGCGGGCGGGCCCCGTCGTGCACCTGCGTCACCCGGCCGGTGCGGAGCCCGATGTCGTCGACTCGGTCCGTAACCTCGCCGACCACCGACGCCAGGTCGGCTCCGCGGACGACGCCGTACCGGTACCGGCCGAGGCCGAGCGTGCGGGCCCGTCCGCCCGCATGGACCCGGATCCGGGCGAACCGCGCGGAGACGGCCGCGTCGAGCAGCCCGGACCGGCGGGACCAGAACGCCCAGCCGGCGTCACGGATGTCGCGGGCGCCGTCGTCGACGAGCACCACCGGGCCGGGTCGCGCCGGGACGGCGGCGAGATGGGCCGCCAGCGACAGTCCGCTCAGGCCCGCACCCAGGACGGCGATGCCGCCGTCGACCGGTCCGCTCCACGCTCGCACGCTCGCTTCTCCCCTCGCCGGAGACCCTCCCTCCGTCACCGTACCGGCCGCCGGTGAATCCGGTGCGCCACTACGCGGCCCGGGCGCGCGTCCGCTCGCGCAGCCAGGCCATCGCCGGCATGCGGTAGGAGTCGATGCCCTTGTACGCGGCGATCTCGGCGGGCAGTTCCTCGACGATGTCGGCGAGTTGCTCGGCCCACGCCGGGACCTGCGCGATCTCCTCGAGCGGTGCCATGTAGGTGCGGATGTTGAACACCAGCGCCCCCGTCATCGGCAGGCGGATCAGGTGCTCGAGTTCGATGCGCAGCTGGATGCGGCCCCAGTCGCGTTCGGCGATCAGCCGCGGCATGTCGTCCATCCACTCGGGCATCGTCTCGAGGCTGGTGTCCCGGCGCCGCGAACCGACCGCGGAGAAGGTCCAGTTCACCCGCCGGTACGGCCGCTCGGTGGTGAGGCGCCGCATGAACTGCTCGGCGCGGTCGGTCACCCCGTTCGGGGTCAGGCCGGGAACGGGCCGGTGGATCTCGTGCAGGCTCATGCCGATGTCGAACTTGACGGACCAGTCGGCGGACGACGTGACCAGCGCCGCGTCGAACCACAGGTGCCCGTCGCGCTCGGTCACCAGCAGCACGTCGTCGGGCAGCTGACACCCGATGAACACCAGCGGATGCTCCGGCAGGGTGCCCGAATCCCCCGGCACGAGCCATTGATCGATTCCGAGAAGGTCGTTGCGCCAGCGGTATCCGCCGTTCTCGACGTCGAGGTGCATGACGTCGGGAAACGAGGCCGCCATGTCGCGCATGTAGTAAAGCATCAGGTCCCAGCACGCCGGCGTCATGTGCGGCAGCATCTGCACGCGCCCGGGGTCGGCCTCGACGATCGAGCGACGCAACCGCATCATCTCGACGTACTCGTCGTGGCTCTTGCCCAGGTCGACGATGTGCTCGCCCCAGGCCCCGGCGGCGGTCTCGGTGCGGCGCGGCGCCGGTTCGACGTTCACGGCGTAACGGAACGTCCTGTCGCCCTCGGGGAAAGGCCACGGCAGGCAGGACAGGTCGCTGGCGACGGAGGTGGTCACGAAGGTTCCTTTCCGGATGGCGGGTCAGGCCACGGCGCCGAGGTAGGTGCCGTGATGTCCCGACAGATGAGGACGGATCTCGAGGTCCAGGCCGCACGAACCGCAGGCGACGACCGCCCCGGGAGCGGCGTCGACGGACTGGGTGGTGGCGCAGTGCGGGCAGAACAGCGACACTCCGTCGGCGGCGGTGACGTAGGTGGTCGTCTCACACGGCAGCAGGCCGGCGGTGCGCGCCGCAGCCGTCGCTGCCATCGCTTCCCGCCGCGGTCCGGCGATCAGCACGCGGGTACCGGCGCGAGCCTCGCGCACGAGCCGCGCCACCTCCGCAGCGCTCGCGTCCGGAACCACGGTGGCGACGCGGCCGGCGGCGAGCGCCTGCGCCGCCCAGGCCGTCACCGCGGCCCGCGCGTCGGCGCAGTCGCCGAGGCTGAACAGCAGGTGGATGCGCCCGCCCGGATCGATCGGGGGCACCGCACCGGTGACGAATCCCGAGTTCTTCACGGCCGCACACCTCCGAACTCGCGCAACCACTTCAGACCGGGTTCGCGGGTGCGCGTGATGCCCTTGTAGTCGGCCATGTCCTCGGGCAGTTCCTCGAGCACCCGGTAGAGCCGGTCGGCCCATTCCGGCACCAGCGCGATCTCCTCGAAGGGCAGCAGGTAGGTGCGGATGAGGAACATGATCGCGCCGGACGCGCCGAGACGGATCAGGTGCTGCACCTCGACCCGCAGGTGCAGGCGACGGCCGACGTCGTCGAGTGGGCCCTCGGCGAGCAGGCGCCGATCGCGTCCCCATTCGGGATACGTCTCGGTGGCCGTGTCGAGCCGGCGGTCCACGGTGAGGGTCCAGTTGGTGCGCCGATACCGTTGCCCGGCGTGCAGTCCCATGAGGAAGGACTGGGCGCGGGTGATCACCCCTTCGGCGTGGATGCGGGGCACGGGACCGTGGATCTGCAGGAAGCTCATCCCGACGTCGAAGCGCAGCGACCAGTCCGCGGCGAACGTCACCAGGCCCGCGTCACCCCACAGGGCGCCGTCGCGCTGATCGAGCAGCACGACGTCCTCCTGGATCTGCCGGCCGATGTACAGCAGCGGCGGCTCGGGCAGGGTGGCGGACTGCCCGTAGACGAACGCCTGCTCGAGGTCGAGGGCGCGGTTGCTCCACCGCCGGACGGTGCCGTCACGGTCGAGCGCGAACGTCTGCGGGTATGCCTCGGCCAGCATCTTCATGAGGGTGAGCATCGCGTCCCACTGCGCGACCTCCATGTGCCCGAGCGCCTGGAAGCGGCTCGGGTCGGCGTCGAGCACGCGCCGTCGTTCGGCGAGGTCGTCGAGAAGGAAGCCGTCCATGTCGACCGGGCGCTCGCCCCAGCCGCCGGCCGCCGTGTCCGCGCGGGTCCCGGCCGGCTCGACGTTGGTGCTGTACCGGTAGGTGTCCCGCGGGAAGGGGAACGGGAACCGCGCGACGCGTTCCGGGAGCACCTCGAATTCGGTTGCGGCAGTCACAGGTCCAGCTCCAATCGCTCGCCGCCGGCGCGGGAGACGCACGGCATCATGCAGTCGCCGGCGTGCTTCTCCGCGTCGGTCAGGTACAGGTCGCGGTGCTCGATCGCGCCGTCCGCCACCGGGATCCGGCACTCGCCGCACACCCCCTGCCGGCACAGGTTGGGCACCGGTACCCCGCGCGCCTCGAGCGCTTCGAGCAGGCTCACGCCGGAGTTCACGGCGATGTCGACCCCGGTGCGGCGCAGATGCGCGGTGAACGGGGTTCCGGGCTCGAGGTCGCCGACACCGAAGTGCTCGTAGTGGATGCGGGCGTCCGGCCAGCCCGCGCCGCGGGCGCGACGGGTGAGTTCGTCGATGAGACCGGAGGGCCCGCACACGTACAGGTGGGTGCCGAGCGGCTGATCGAGCAGGGCCGGGCCGAGTGCGGCCCAGAACTCTTCGGGGGTGTGGTAGGTGTGCAGGCGGTCTCCGCACAGTTCGCGCAACTCGCCGAGGTGCGGGCCGTCGCCCTCGCGGAAGGTGTAGTGGACCTCGAAGGAGCGGCCCCACTGAGCGGCGGCGCGGGCGTGCGAGAGGATGGGTGTGACGCCGATACCGCCGGCCACGAGCATGTGGTGACGCGCGGTGAGGATCGGCGCGAAGGCACTTCGGGGCCTGCTGACCTCCACGACGTCCCCGACCTCGAGGGCGTGGATCCAGCGGGAGCCGCCCCGGCCGGTCTCGTCGAGCCGCACGGAGATCGAGTAGCTCTGCGGTTCGAGCTCCGGACCGGTCAGGGAGTAGGAGTTGCGGCGGGGCCGGCCGTCGTCGTGGGCGCCGCAGGAGAGCACGACGTGGCTGCCCGGGGTGAACGACGGCAGCGGCGCACCGGTGGGGTCGACGAACCGCACGTGCCGCACTCCGGTGGCGACGGTGGCCACCTCGGCGACGGTGAGGGCGAGGGTCGCGTCGCTGCGCCGGACGGCCGTTCCGGCATCGGATACGAGGGTCATCAGCTTTCCTCCGCGTCGAGCTGGTAGCCGAGATATGCGCCGTGGTGGCGCGAAACGTGGTGGTACACGACGAGTTCCGCCGAACACGCGGGGCACGTGCTGGTCTGCCCGATCGCGGCGGTGGCGTCGTGGGTGTGTCGGCAGTGGGCGCAGTACACCGTGCGCGTGTCCGTGGTCAGCACCTCGGGCAGGATCTCGTCGTCGAGCGCCCCCGCGGCGACGGCCACGGCCCGGGCGGCGAGGACGGCGGCCTCGTCGCCCACCAGCACGAGCCGCCAGCCGACGCGGGCCGCGGAGAGCTGGCGCTGCAGCACCTCCGCGGCCGCGTCGCCCCAGGTGGCGGGCGCCCGTAGCCAGCTCACTCGCCGGCCTTCGAAGGAGGTCACCAGGCGGCGGGCGTGGTCGGTGGCGGCGTCGCCGAACGACAGGACGGTGACCGTCCTGCCGCCGTCGGCCACGGTCCGCTCCTCGTCCCAGCGCGGCACGCTGGTGGTCTCCATACAGACGCTCATGGCCGGATCCTTACGGCGCGAACGTGCGCTGGCCGACGTAGAACGCCAGGGCGCCGTGGGGGGTGGTGAAGCGGATCCGCGAGCCCTTGGGGAAGAAGATCGCGTCCTTGGCGCGGGCGATCTCCACCTGGCCGGTATCCAGGTTCTCCAGGCGGAACTCCCCTTCGAGGACGACCTTCATCTCGTCGTACTCGTACAGATAGTCCAGCGGGGCGTCGGTGTGCGCGAGCTTGAAGTAGCCCGCGGCCATCTCCGACCCCTCGGGGTTGGGATAGACGTCGTCGATGAAGCCCTCGGTGCCCGGGAATTCCTCGGTGGACATCTGGGGCAGGGTCTTCCAGAAGTCGGCGGTGACGCGGAATGCGGGAACCGTGGTGGTTTCTGCCATGAGTGCTCCTAGGAACGAGGCCGGCTGCACCGGCCGTGGGCGGGAGGACGGAACGTCGATCGCTGACGTGAAACAGACAGTAATGAGATGAAACGCACCGACGGTTGCCGACGCGTTAACGCGTGTAACCGAATCCTCTCAGCGTCAGGAACATTCGTTTCTCCCCCGAGCGGCACGGGCCGAGTCGGACCGTCACCACAAACTCACGGCGGCGTAACACGCCCGTCATGCATGCTATGTTTCATTGCATTCGACAGCGATTCACCTTATGAAACTTCGCAGCCGAACCCCAGGAGTCCCCATGACGCTCGAAGCCACCGACCTCCCCGTGATGCGTCTGCCCTCCACGGACGCCCCCGCCGATGCCGCCGGCTCCGCCGATCTCGCCGCACTCGCCCGCGCCACCGACACCCGCTTCATCCTCGCGGTGTTCACTAACCTCGCCGGCAAGCCCTGCGCCAAGCTCGTCCCGGTCGAGGCGGTCGACGAGCTGCAGTCCGACGGGGTCGGCTTCGCGGGCTACGCCGCCGGAGCCATGGGTCAGGTCCCCAGGGATCCCGACCTCGTCGCTATCCCGGATCCCACCTCCTTCACGCCGATCCCGTTCGTGCGCCCGGGCCTTGCGCTGGTGCACTGTGATCCCCACGTCGAGGGCAAGCCCTGGCCCTACGCCCCGCGGGTGATCCTGAAGGAGGTTCTCGGCAAGGCGGCCGAACGGGGCCTGTCCGTCAAGGTCGGCGCCGAGATCGAGTACTTCCTCGTCCAGCGCGACGAGGACGGGACGCTGCGCACCGCCGACGTGCTCGACACCTCCCGGCAGCCCTGCTACGACGCCCGTGACGTCACCCGCATGTACGAGCACCTGACCTCGATCTCCGCGGCGATGAACTCCCTCGGCTGGGGCAACTACGCCAACGACCACGAGGACGGCAACGGGCAGTTCGAGCAGAACTTCCAGTACGCCGACGCGATGACCACCGCCGACCGCGTCGTCACCCTGCGCTACCTGATCTCGGTGCTCGCCGAGCAGCGCGGCATGACCGCGACCTTCATGCCCAAGCCGTTCGCCGACCGCACCGGCTCGGGCATGCACATGCACCTGTCGCTGTGGCGGGAGGACGGCTCCGCCTTCCCCGACGCCGAGGACCCCCGCGGTCTCGGCCTGTCCGAGACCGCCTACGCGTTCATCGCCGGCATCCTCGACCATGCCTGCGCCCTGCAGGGCGTGATCGCCCCGACCGTCAACTCCTACAAGCGGACCGGCGCCACCGCGACCAGCTCCGGCGCGACGTGGTCGCCGCGGCACGCCACCTACGGCGGCAACGACCGCACCCACTACCTCCGCGTTCCGGACGGCAACCGCGTCGAGCTGCGCGGCGGGGACGGCTCCGCCAACCCGTACCTCGCTGCCGCCGCGACCGTCGCGGCGGGCCTCGACGGCATCGACCGCAAGCTCGATCCCGGCGCACCCGGCGGCACCCCGAACTCGGAGACGCTGCCGATGACCCTGCTGCACGCGATGGACGCGCTCACCGCCGACCCCGTCGTCACCGGCGCCCTCGACGCCGCCGGCCCGGGCGTCGCCGAGTACTTCGCCTCCCTCAAGCGGGAGGAGTTCTTCCACTGGCACAACACCGTGACCTCGTGGGAGATCGACAGCTACCTGACCGCCTTCTGACCCGTTCGGTCCGAACGGGCCACCGCGAACGACGACCTGTAAAGGAGAGACGACCCATGTGCGGAATCGTCGGGCTTCACCTGCGTGACGCCTCCCTCGCCCCCCGGCTGGGTGGCCTGCTGACCGGCATGCTCGGCCAGATGGTCGACCGGGGACCGGATTCGGCCGGAGTCGCCCTCTACGGCGACCCCACCTTCTCCCCCGCCGGCCACGCGTCGGTGTCCCTGCTCGGCGCCGCCCCGGACGTCGCCGCCACCGCCGGTGCCGCACTCGGCGTGACCGTGACCGCGATCGACCTGGCCCCCACCACCGTGCTCCACGCGCCGGTCCCGGCCCAGTTGCTCGCCGACACCGTCCGCGCCGTCGACCCCGGTGCAACGATCATCGGCTTCGGCGACGACGTGACCGTCCTCAAGGGCATGGGCGATCCGGTGGCGCTGGCCGAGCGCTTCGGGATCCCGGCCGCCTCCGGCTGGCAGGGCGTCGGCCACACCCGCATGGCCACCGAATCGGCCGTCACCGCCGCCGGCTCGCACCCGTTCGCCGTCGGCCCGGACCAGTGCCTGGTGCACAACGGCTCGTTCTCCAACCACCTGTCGGTCAAGCGCGAACTCGAGGCCGAGGGTGTGGCATTCGACAGCGAGAACGACACCGAGGTCGGGGCACGGTTCGTCGCCAAGCACCTCGCCGAGGGCGCCGACCTGGAGAAGGCCCTGCGTTTGCTCGGGGAGCGCTTCGACGGGTTCTACACCCTCCTCGTGTCGACGTCCGACTCGTTCGCCGTCGTACGCGACCCGATCGCCTGCAAGCCGGCGATCGTCGCCGAGACCGACGCGTACGTCGCGATGGCCTCCGAGTTCCGGGCCCTCGCCGGCCTGCCCGGCATCGCGGACGCTCACATCTTCGAGCCCGAGCCGGAGCGGGTCTACGTATGGCACCGCTGACCAGCACCGACGCTTCCCCCATCTCTTCGACGCCGGAGACGACCATGCCTGCCGAGACCCTGCCTTCCGAGACCCTGCCCACCGACACGCTTCCCGCCGACATGCTTCCCGCCGGCACGACGTACGACCTCGACGTCACCACCACGCGCGAACTCAACGCCGCACTGCAGGCCACCGAAGCCCCGGCCGCGGTGACCGTGACCAATCCCCAGGGCAAGCACGCCCTCGCGTGCGGGCTCGACCGGCCGATCGACGTGCGCATCGAAGGCCACGTCGGCTACTACGCCGCCGGGATGAACAAGCATGCGACCGTCACCGTCGCGGGCAACGCCGGGGTCGGGGTCGCCGAGAACATGATGTCGGGCACCGTGCGCGTCACCGGGGACGCCTCCCAGTCCGCCGGCGCCACGGCCCACGGCGGGCTGCTGGTGATCGAGGGCAATGCCGCCGCCCGCTGCGGCATCTCCATGAAGGGCGTCGACATCGTCGTCGGCGGCAGCATCGGCCACATGAGCGCCTTCATGGGACAGGCCGGACGGCTCGTCGTCCTCGGCGACGCCGGCGAGGCCCTCGGCGATTCGTTGTACGAGGCGCGCATCTACGTCCGCGGCACCGTCGCCTCCCTCGGTGCGGACTGCGTCAAGAAGGAGATGCGGCCCGAGCACCTCGAGGAACTGCGCGAACTCCTCCGGGCGGCCGGCTTCGACGCCGACCCCGCCGAGTTCACCCGCTACGGCTCCGCCCGCGGGCTCTACCACTTCCACGTCGACAACGCCTCGGCGTACTGATCGCACCGCCCGCACCGCATCCCAGGAGACTCCCATGACCTTCCAGCCCGGACTTCGTGAGTCGGCCACCTTCGACCGCAACGTCATCCACGAGATCCAGCGTGCCGCCGAGACCGGCATCTACGACATCCGCGGATGGGGCGCCAAGCGCAAGCTTCCGCACTTCGACGACCTGCTGTTCCTCGGCGCGTCGATGTCGCGGTACCCGCTCGAGGGTTACCGCGAGAAGTGCGAGACCGACGTGGTCCTCGGCGACCGGCACGCGAAGTACCCGCTGCACCTCGACATCCCGGTCACCATCGCCGGCATGAGCTTCGGGGCGCTGTCCGGGCGGGCGAAGGAGGCTCTCGGGCGCGGCGCCAGCGAGGTCGGCACGTCCACCACCACCGGCGACGGCGGCATGACGCCGGAGGAACGCGGTCAGTCCAAGCACCTCGTCTACCAGTACCTGCCGTCGCGCTACGGGATGAACCCCGACGACCTGCGCAAGGCCGACGCGATCGAGGTCGTCCTCGGCCAGGGCGCCAAGCCCGGCGGCGGCGGCATGCTGCTCGGGCAGAAGATCACCGAGCGCGTCGCCGGAATGCGCACCCTGCCCGTCGGTATCGACCAGCGCAGCGCGTGCCGGCACCCCGACTGGACCGGCCCGGACGACCTCGCCGTCAAGATCATCGAACTGCGCGAGATCACCGGGTGGGAGAAGCCGATCTACGTCAAGGTCGGCGCGACCCGCACCTACTACGACGTCAAGCTCGCCGTGAAGGCCGGGGCCGACGTCGTCGTGGTCGACGGCATGCAGGGTGGCACGGCCGCCACGCAGGACGTGTTCATCGAGCACGTCGGCATTCCCACCCTCGCCGCGATCCCCCAGGCCGTGCAGGCGCTGCAGGAGATGGGAATGCACCGCACCCCCGGTGGCGTGCAGCTCGTCGTCTCCGGCGGCATCCGGTCCGGCGCCGACGTCGCCAAGGCCATGGCCCTCGGCGCGGACGCCGTCGCCATCGGCACCGCGGCGCTGATCGCGTTGGGCGACAACAACCCCCGGTACCAGGCGGAGTACGAGAAGCTCGGCTCGGCCGCCGGGTTCTACGACGACTTCCAGGACGGCAAGGACCCCGCCGGCATCACCACGCAGGATCCGGACCTGCAGGCCCGGTTCGATCCGGTCGAGGGCGGCCGCCGCCTCGCGAACTACCTGCGCGTGCTCACCATGGAGGCCCAGACCATCGCACGCGCCTGCGGCAAGTCGCACCTGCGCAACCTCGAGCCGCAGGACCTCGTGGCCCTGACCATCGAGTCGGCCGCCATGGCGCGGGTGCCACTGGCCGGCACCAACTGGGTGCCCGGCCAGGGCTTCTGAGCCGCTGCCCGCCTTCCACCGAGCGAATGTGCCTTACCGTCGGCCTGTCCGACGGTAAGGCACATTCGCTCGTTCCGTGTGCCTGCCCCTCGCACGATCGTCCACTGTCGGGAAACAGCACGTACAGTGAGGACATGAGCAGCCCCGAGCGCCCCGTACTGTACGACGCGCCGGGCCGGGAGGTCCCGCGGGACACCCCGACCGGGGTGGACCTGGAACGCGCCATCGCACAGGAGGTCCGCAAGTTGCGGATCGCCAGCGGGCTCTCCGTGGGCGACATGGCCGCGAAGGTGGGCATCTCCAAGGCGATGCTGTCGAAGATCGAGAACGCCCAGACGTCGTGCAGCCTCTCGACCCTCGCCCGCCTGGCCGCAGGTCTCGACGTACCGGTGACGTCGCTGTTCCGCGGCGCCGACGCGCAGCGCGAGGCGGTGTTCGTCAGGGCCGGCCAGGGCGCGGAGATCGTCGGCCGCGGCACCCGCGTCGGACACCACTACGAGTTGCTCGGCACGCTGCGGGGCCAGCACAAGCGGCTCGAGCCCGTGCTGGTGACGCTCACCGACGCGAGCGAGGTCTTCCCGCTGTTCCAGCATCCGGGGACCGAGCTGCTCTACATGCTCGAGGGCGAGATGGTCTACGGGCACGGCGAATCCGAGTACCGGCTCCAACCCGGCGACGCCCTGCTGCTCGACGGCGAGGGCATCCACGGGCCGAACGAGCTCGTCACCCTGCCCATCCGGTTCCTCGCGGTCACCGCGTACCCGGACAAACACCAGGACTGATCCCGCTCTCCACCACGAGCGGGGGGTTTCCGCGTCGAGAGGGACACCGCCGCGGTGCATCGCGGGTGCAGGCAGCGGTAACCGCCCCCTCGTCGCGAGAATCTCCCGCTCGACGACGAACGAGGCCCCCGCCGTAGCGGGGGCCTCACCCGTTGTCGGTCCTCGGTCAGAGCTTCTCGGCTGCCGCCTTGGACGTGAGTGCCGTCGCCGCCTCCGCGACCGACGCCGCCTCCGTACGGGACGTGCCGGTGAAGCCCACCGCGTCGAGCACGTACGCGGTTTCGCCGTGCACGACGACGTCGAGGCCTTCGTATTCGGTCTCCGGGTCGACGCGCAGGCCCATGACCAGGTCCAGACCCTTGGCGATGATCCAGGTGACCGCGAAGGAATAGGCCAGCACCGCGAGCACGGCGACGGTCTGGGTGCCCAGCAGACCGAATCCGCCGCCGTAGAAGAGCCCGGTGGCACCGCTCGGCGCCGCCGGCACGGCCAGGAATCCGATGAGAATCGTACCCAGGACACCGCCGACGAGGTGGATGCCCACGACGTCGAGCGCGTCGTCGTAGCCCAGGCGGAACTTCAACGAGATCGCGAAGCAGCACAACGCGCCGGCCAGGGCGCCGACGACGAGCGCGCCGATCGGCGAGACGGCACCACAGGCCGGGGTGATCGCGACGAGGGCGGCGATGAGGCCGGACGCCGCACCGAGTGTGGTGGCGTGGCCCTCCCGCAGCCTTTCGACGATCAGCCAGCCACAGATGCCGGCACACGCCGCGGCGAGGGTGTTGAGCACCACGACGGAGGCGCTGTTGTTCGCGGCGAGCGCGGAACCGCCGTTGAAGCCGAACCAGCCGAAGAACAGGATGCCGGCACCGAGAACGGTCAGCGGAAGGCTGTGCGGCCGAGGCGGATTGAGGAACGATCGGCGCTTGCCGAGCACGAGGATCACCGCGAGAGCCGCGATGCCGGCGTTGATGTGCACGGCGGTGCCGCCGGCGAAGTCGACCGCGCCGAGGGTGTTGGCGATCCAACCGCCGACGACGGACCCGTCCTCCGAGTCGAACGCGAACACCCAGTGCGCGACGGGGAAGTACACCAGCACTGCCCACAGCCCGGCGAACACCATCCAGGCCGAGAATTTCATGCGGTCCGCAAGGGCGCCGCACACGAGGGCGACGGTGATGCCTGCGAACAGCAGCTGGAATCCTGCTATCAGGGCCGGGGGCAGCCCCGGTTCGGCCGGCGCCGCGAGCAGCTGGCCGAGCCCGAGATACTCGAGGGGGTTGCCGAGCAGTCCGGCACCGCCGAGCGAGTCTCCGAGCACGGCCGAGTAGCCGAACAGCACCCACAGGACTCCGACCAGTGCGAATCCTGCGAACGTCATCATGATCATGTTGAGCGTGCTGCGGACGCTCACCATGCCGCCGTAGAACAGCGCGAGCCCGGGAACCATCAGCGAGACCGCCGTGAAGGCCGCGAGAATCCAGGCGGTATCGGCGGCAGCGATTGCCTCTTCCATAGGTGTCCACCTTGTCCAGTCCCGAGGGATCGCCCCTCGTCCGTGTCGCGGTGACTGTCTTATGTTGTTAATCACCGTCACCTGAGAGTGAACTCGCTGTGTAATGTGCGTGGGAGCCGCCGGTGAACTTCGTGTAACGGCAGCTCGCGCCCGGAACTGCCACCCCCGATCGCTCGCTCGGCGGCAACCGGTAGCGTTCGAACTGGTATGCGCATCTCCCGCGGGTGAGGATGGACACATGACTCGACACGGTCCGCTGCACGACATCGTGGAATCCGACCTGGAGGTCACCGGGCCGAAGGACCACGCCGCCGGTGTCCCGGCGGTCCTGGTGTCGCTGAAGCGCGCCTACGAACAGATGGGCGTCGCCCGCACCGCCGCGACGCTGCCGCGTCTGAACCAGCGGCACGGCTTCGACTGCCCGGGCTGCGCCTGGCCCGAGACTCCCGGTCACCGCAAACCCGCGGAGTTCTGCGAGAACGGCGCCAAGGCCGTCGCCGAGGAAGCCACCCTGCGCACGGTCACGCCCGAATTCTTCGCCCGGCACTCCGTCGCCGAGTTGTCGCAGAAGACCGACTACTGGCTCGGACAGCAGGGCCGGCTGACCCATCCGATGGTGCTGCGCCCGGACGCGAGCCACTACGCCCCGATCGAGTGGGACGACGCGTACCGGCTGATCGCCGACCACCTGCGCGACCTGCCCACCCCGGACCACGCCGTCTTCTACACCTCGGGCCGCACCAGCAACGAGGCCGCGTTCCTCTACCAGCTGCTGATCCGCAGCTACGGCACCAACAACATGCCCGACTGCTCCAACATGTGCCACGAATCGTCGGGCAGCGCACTCGTCGAGAGCATCGGAATCGGCAAGGGCTCGGTGTCGGTGCCCGACCTCGAACAGGCCGACCTGATCCTCATCGCCGGACAGAACCCCGGCACCAACCATCCGCGCATGCTCTCCACCCTGGTGAAGGCCAAGGAGAACGGCGCGAGGATCATCGCGATCAATCCCCTGCCCGAGGCCGGGCTGCTCCGGTTCAAGGACCCGCAGCGCGTCGACGGCGTGCTCAGGCACGGCACCGACATCGCGGACGAATTCCTGCAGATCCGCCTCGGCGGCGACCTGGCCCTGTTCCAGGGACTCGGCAGGCTCCTGTTCGAGGCGGAGGACGCGGCCCCCGGCACCGTGATCGACCGGGCTTTCGTCGACGCCCACTGCGCGGGCTTCGACGAGTACGAGCGGCACATCCGCGCGGTGGATCTCGGCACGGTCGTCGAGGCCACCGGGCTGAGCGAGGAGCAGCTGCGCGCCACCGCCGCGGACCTGGCGCGCTCGCAGCGCACCGTCGCGTGCTGGGCGATGGGACTGACCCAGCACACCCATGCCGTCGCCACCATCGCCGAGGCCGTCAATCTCCTGCTGCTGCGGGGAATGATCGGCAAGCCCGGCGCGGGTGTGTGCCCGGTGCGGGGACACTCCAACGTGCAGGGCGACCGGACCATGGGCATCTGGGAGAAGATGCCCGAGTCGTTCCTCGCCGCGCTCGACCGCGAGTTCGGCATCACGAGTCCCCGCGCACACGGGTACGACACCGTCGACGCGATCCGTGCGATGCGCGACGGACGGGCGAGCTTCTTCATGGCGATGGGCGGCAACTTCGTCGCCGCGACCCCGGATACCCGTGCCACCGAGGAAGCGCTCCGGCGCTGCGACCTGACGGTGCAGATCTCGACCAAGCTCAATCGCAGCCACCTCGTGCACGGCCGCACCGCACTGATCCTGCCCACTCTCGGCCGGACCGACCTCGACGTGCAGAAGAGCGGCAGACAGCTGGTCTCCGTGGAGGATTCGATGTCCATGGTGCACCTGTCCCGCGGCCGGCTGCACCCCGTCAGCGACGAACTGCGCAGCGAGGTCGCAATCGTGTGCCGGCTCGCGCGCGAGTTGTTCGGCCCCGACCACTCCGTCCGGTGGTCGGCGTTCGAGGGCGACTACGACCTGATCCGCGACTCGATCGGGCGCGTCGTGCCCGGCTGCGAGGACTACAACACGAAGGTCCGCCGACGCGACGGGTTCCAGCTGCCGCACCCGCCGCGCGACAACCGCGAGTTCGACACCCCCACCGGCAAAGCCAACTTCAGCGTCAACGACCTCGTCTGGGTGCCCACTCCCCCGGGCCGGCTCGTCCTGCAGACCCTGCGCAGCCACGATCAGTACAACACCACGATCTACGGACTCGACGACCGCTACCGCGGCGTGAAGAACGGCCGCAAGGTCGTCTTCGTCAACGCCGAGGACATCACCGAACTGGGCCTGACCGACGGCGATCTCGTCGATGTCGTGTCGGAGTGGCAGACCGGGGACACGGTCGAAGAACGCCGGGTGAAGAGCTTCCGGGTCGTCGCCTACGACACCCCGCGCGGCAACGCCGCCGCCTACTACCCGGAGACCAACCCGCTGGTGCCGCTCGACCACGTCGCCGAGAAGTCCAACACCCCGGTCTCCAAGGCGATCGTCGTGCGGCTCGAACCGGCCGGGACGGACTGATGGGCCGAGTCCCCGCCCGCCGGCCCGTCCTGCGGATCACCGCGGACGGGCAGGCGCGCCGGCCGGACAGCCTCGCGGTGGAGGAACCGCTCGAGATCCGCCTGGACGGCCGCGCCCTCACGGTGACCATGCGGACCCCGGGACACGACGTGGAACTCACCCACGGCTTCCTCCTCGCGGAGGGCATCATCGGCGGCCGCGAGGACGTCGCCGTAGTGCGCTACTGCGACGGGGTCGACGACACCGGCGCCAACACGTACAACGTGCTCGACGTGCAGCTCGCGCCCGGGGTCGCGGTGCCGGACGGGGCGGGCGCACGCAACTTCGTCACGAGTTCCGCATGCGGGGTGTGCGGGAAGGAGTCCCTCGATCAGGTGCGCACCCGTACCCGGTTCCCGCTGACCGACGGTTTCGCGGTCTCCGCCCGCGCCCTCACCGGAATGCCCCCACGGATGCGTCAGCGGCAGAAGGTCTTCCAGAGCACCGGGGGCCTCCACGCCGCAGCGCTGTTCACCCCCGACGGCACCCTGCTGGCGCTACGGGAGGACGTGGGCCGGCACAACGCGGTCGACAAGGTGCTCGGCTGGGCGCTGACCGAGAACCGGATCCCGTTGTCGGACAGCGTGCTCGTCGTCAGCGGGCGGGCGTCCTTCGAGCTGGTGCAGAAGGCCGTGATGGCGGGAGTACCGGCGCTCGGCGCGGTTTCGGCCCCGTCGTCGCTCGCGGTCGATCTCGCCGCGGAGGCGGGCCTGACACTGGTCGGCTTCCTCCGCGGCGACTCGATGAACGTCTACACCGGCACCGTCGCGTGAATCGACGGTCCGGACCTCAGCTGCAGACGGCCGCCGGCGCCTCGCCGGAGCTCACCTCCTCGACGAACGAGCGCACGTCGTCGTGGGCGGCCTCGAGCACGCCGCGGTGGTCGGCGCCGTCGTAGACCTCGTACGAGACGGGGGATCCTTTGCTGCACAACGAGTTCGTGACCTCGTCGGTGATCTGGCGGGAGACGAGCACGTCGGTCGTCCCTTGCACGACGAGCGTCGGCACGGTCAGCGTCAGGGCTTCGGGTTCCTGCGTGGCGAAGTACTCGGTCAGGCGACCGACGTCGGCGCCGGGCGCGAACACCTGGTCCACGGGCACGGTTGCGGCCGCGGCGCGCACGTCGTCCATGCACCCGGTGCGCGCCGCCGCGAGCAGCGGCCGGGAGGCGTCGGTGAGCATCGCGTCGGCCGCGATGTCCGGGTCGGCGGCCTCGGCGCCGAGCAGGAGGACGGGCAGGAAGCTCAGCGCCTGCGCGATGCCCGGACCGCCGGTTTCGAAGTAGGCGGCCGTCTCGCTGGTGCGGCTGCCCGGCGCATAGGCGACCGCTCCCTGCAGTTCGAGCTCGGGGGCGCGCTCGGCACCGTGCGCGGCGGTGAACAGCGCGGCGTGCCCGCCCTGGCTGTGGCCCATCGCCGTCCACCGGGTGCCGACCCCGGGATCGGCTTCGCGGGCCGCCCGCACGATGTCGACGACGGTGTTCGCGGCGCTGTCGCCGTTCATGTACGGGTGGCCGCCGGGCGTGCCGAGCCCCTCGTAGTCGGTCTGCACGACGACGTAGCCGTCCGCGACCCACCGATCGAGCATGGCGGTGGTGCGGGACAGGTAGCCGTGGGCGGGTCCGCCGACCGTGTCGGCGGACGGTGCGCAGGCGTCCCCGACACCGGTGGTGCCGTGGGCCCAGCTGATCACCGGCCACCCACCGTCGGGAGCATCGCCCCGGGGGATTGCGACGGTCCCGGATACGAGGATGGTGCGGCCGGCCGCATCCTCGGACAGGTAGGTGATCAGGTCGGTACGCGCCGCACTGGGCAGTGCCGCAGCGGTGGTCAGGGGGCGGGAGCTGACGAGTGCACCGGGTGCGCGCTCGGACGGCGGCGGATCCGACTCCGAACACGCCGATGCAGCCACTACCGAGGACAGAGCGAGCGCGACGACGATGCGCCTGCCGGAAAGTCGGGTCACGAGTTCCTCCGTTAAGATGCTCGTATTAAATGGAAAGTTGATCTTCTTAGTACAGTGGACGTCATGGTCGTGTCAACGGGTCGTCTCGCCCTGCTCGATGCCGCGGAGGAACTGATCGCGCACCGCGGCATCCACGGCGTCTCGGCGCGGGAGGTGGTCAAAGCCGCCGGTCAGCGCAACAATTCGGCCGTCGCGTACCACTTCGGGTCGTGGCACGGACTGCTCGACGCGGTGTGGACCCGGCACGCACCGCGAGTCAACGCGGAACGGGCCGCCCTCGTGGACGCCGCCCGCCTCGACACGCCGCCGCGCCTGGAACGGCTGGTCTTCGCCTACGTCCACCCCCTCACGACCGAGGTCGCCCGCGGCCGGCCCAGCTACTGGGCCCGCTTCAACGAGCAGTGGCTCGCCGTGGCGCCCCTGGAGTTCCTGACGATCCCCGCCTCCGGCGCGTCCCGTGCCGACTACTACCCGACCGACGAGTCGCTCACGGTGCTCACGTCGCTGTTCGAGGCGATCGTGCACAGTCTCGAGCTGGCCGAGGCCGAGGCCCGGCGCCGGGTCGGCCTGACGGTGCGGTTCGTCATCGGCTCCTACGCCGCCTGGGAACGCGCCCACGACGTGGGGGAAGCGCCCGAACTGGGAGCGTTCGAGTCGGAGATCGTCGATCTGGCCTGCGCGATGCTCCGCGTGCCCAAACGGTAGCCGCCCCGGAGGACGCACCCGGACGTGCCGGTCAGACGGCGACCTTCTCCGCTTCGATCAGGGCGGTCATGTGCGCGAGCATCCGCTCCGCATCGGGCTCCACGCCGGTGAAGATGCGGAATGCGTCGACGGCCTGGAAGACGGCCATCCCCGCCCCGGTCAGCGTCGGGGCGCCGAGCGCCCGAGCCCGCAGGACGAGCTCGGTCTCGATGGGCCGGTAGACGACCTCGGCGACCCACAGGTCGGGCCGCAGCAGCGCCGGGTCGAAGGCCGTCCCGGGGTGGGTGGCCATGCCGACGGGCGTCGCGTGGACGAGGCCGTCGGCGGCGGCCAACAATCGGGGCAGCTCGTCCGGCGTCGCCGTACCGACAGCGGCGCCCGGGAACAACACGGTCAGCTTGTCGCGCAGTGCGGTGGCTCGCGCGAGATCGGCGTCGACGACGGTGAATTCGCGCACGCCGCGGGTGAGCACCGCATAGGCGACCGCCGCACCGGCTCCCCCGGCCCCGAGCTGGACCACCCTGTCGAGGGCGACACCGCCCAGACCCCGGTCGAAGTTGCGACCGAATCCCGACCAGTCGGTGTTGTGCCCGATCGCCCGGCCTCCGTCGAAGAGGACGGTGTTGACGGCACCGAGCCGGCTCGCCTCCGGGGAGAGGTCGTCGAGGTGCTTGATGACCGCCTGCTTGCACGGATGGGTGATATTCAGGCCACGGAAGCCCAGGTCGTGCGCGGAGCGGAGCAGCCGCGGCAGATCGGCCACCGCCAGACCCAGCACGTCGAGGTCGACGATCTTGTAGACGTAGCGCATACCCTGTCGCGCGCCCTCCGCCTCGTGCATGGGCGGGGTCAACGACGCACCGATGCCGGTTCCGATGAGGCCGCAGAGGATGGAGTCGGTCATGGCGGGCCTTTCCCAGCGCAATGTACGAACTAGTGAGTTACAAGACACAGCGTACGGCCACGGAGGGCACCGGCACAACACCCGGTCGATAGGGTGGCGCCATGGCAACCGAGCAGACCACCGGCCGACGCCGCCGCAACAGCGACCTCACCAGGGAGAACATCCTCGAGGTGGCCACGGCGGAGTTCGCGGACAAGGGGCTGTCCGGAGCCCGGGTCGACGAGATCGCCGAGCGCACGCAGACCACCAAGCGGATGATCTACTACTACTTCGGCGACAAGGAGGGCCTCTACCGGGCCGTCCTCGAGAACTCGTACGGAACGATCCGCGCCCAGGAGCGCGAGCTGGACCTCGCGGACCTCGGCCCCGTGGAAGCCATCCGCACGCTGGCCGAGGCCACGTTCGACCATCACGACCAGCATCCCGACTTCATTCGCATCGTCGCCAACGAGAACATGCTCCGCGGCGAGCACATCCGCCGGTCGACCCGGCTCGCCGGCCTGGGGGCGCCCGCCGTCGACGTGCTCACCGGCATCCTCGAACGCGGCCGGGCAGACGGGATCTTCCGCGACGGCGTGGACGCTCTCGACATCCACCTGGTGATCAGCAGTTTCTGTGTCTTCCGCACCGCCAACCGGTACACCTGGCAGGCACTGTTCGACCAGGATCTCGCCACGGACGAACTGCGGACCCGGCACCGGCGGATGCTGGGCGATCTCGTGGTCGCCTACCTGACGACCGCGCCCGACTGAGCGACCCCGACGCCACGGCACACCGGCACGCCTCCCGAAAATTTATGAACTATCTAGTTCATACATCTTGCGGCGGGCGTGTGATGGCGCCTACATTCGGAACGACGCAGAACGAACCCGGGTTCGTATCTCGAACATCCCCCATCTTTTCCGCACAGGAGACGCGATGACCGCGCACACCCTCGACACGCCGGAGAATTCCGGTATGACGACCGCTGCCCGCCCGCACGACACCACCAAGGTCAAGCGCGCGGCGTCGTCGGCCTTTCTCGGCAGCATGCTCGAGTACTACGACTTCTACATCTACGCCTCCGCCGCTGCCCTGATCTTCCCGACGGTGTTCTTCCCCGACAGCGGGCACGCGGCACTGCTGTCCCTGTCGACCTTCGGCGTCGCCTACGTCGCGCGTCCCCTCGGCGCCGTGGTCCTCGGCCACTTCGGTGACCGGGTCGGGCGCAAGAACGTCATGCTGTTCACCCTCATCCTGATGGGTGTCGCCACCTTCGGCATCGGCCTGATCCCCAGCGCCGAGTCGATCGGCGTGCTCGCCCCCGCCCTGCTCGTATTGATGCGCATCTTCCAGGGCATCTCCGCCGCCGGCGAGCAGTCCGGCGCCAGCTCCCTGACCCTCGAGCACGCCCCGCAGAACCGTCGCGCATTCTTCGCGAGCTGGACGCTCAACGGCACCCAAGCGGGTTTCATCCTCGCCAGCCTGGTGTTCCTGCCCGTCGCGGCCATGCCCGACGACATCCTCTACAGCTGGGGCTGGCGCGTCCCGTTCTGGGGCAGCCTGCTCGTGCTCGTCGCCGCGTACGTCATGCGGCGCAAGCTCGAGGAGCCTGAGGAGTTCGCGGAGACCAAGAAGGCCGACGACGTCGCCAAGCTGCCGGTGGCCGACCTGCTGCGAACCCACTCCGCCAACCTGGCTCGCGTGGTCTTCTGCGCCTTCGTCGCGGTCGTGAGCACGATCTTCGCCGTCTTCGGCCTGGCGTTCGCGACCAGCGACGAAGTGGGCATCGCCAAGTCGACGATGCTCGCGGTCGCGATCGCCGCCAACGCCGTCGCCCTGTTCAGTCAGCCCGCCCTCGCCGCCCTGTCGGATCGCGTCGGCCGTAAGCCCGTCTTCGTCACCGGCGTCCTCGGCTCGGCGGTGTTCGTCTTCGTGTACTTCCAAGCCATCTCGACCGGTAACGTCGCGCTGATCTTCGCCGCCGGCATCGCCCTGATGGGTCTGCTCTACGCCGCACCCAATGCGATCTGGCCGTCGTTCTACGCCGAGATGTTCAACACGAAGGTCCGCTACTCCGGTATGGCGATCGGAACCCAGCTCGGCTTCGCCATCGCCGGCTTCGCCCCCGCCATCGGCACCGCGCTCATGGGCGGCGACCCGACGAACTGGCTGCCCGTCGCCATCCTGACCTCCGGCGCCTGCCTGGTGTGTGCGGTCTCCGCGCTGTCCGCGAAGGAGACCTTCCGCACCCCGTTGCGCGAGCTCGGCAACCGGATCTGACCCTCCCCCTCAGGGACCGAATGTCACATCGCGTCGATCACATCGATGCGATGTGACATTCGGTCACACAGGTTCCGGACATACGAGTAGGCCCCGGCACGTCGTGTGCCGGGGCCTACTCCGTGTTCCGCGATCAGGCGGTCTTGTCGCGACGCTCGCGCTCGGGCTTGCGCGGCACGATCGTGGGAAGCACGTTGTCGTTGACGGTTTCGGCGGTGACGACCACCTTGGCGACGTCGTCGCGGCTCGGGATGTCGTACATCACCGGCAGCAGGACCTCCTCCATGATGGCGCGCAGACCGCGGGCGCCGGTACCACGCAGAATCGCCTGGTCGGCGACGGCTTCCAGGCCGTCCTGGGTGAACTCGAGTTCCACCCCGTCCATTTCGAAGAGCCGGACGTACTGCTTGACGAGGGCGTTCTTCGGCTCCGACAGGATCTGCACGAGCGAATCCTTGTCGAGGTTCGTCACCGAGGCGACGACGGGCAAGCGACCGATGAACTCGGGGATGAGCCCGAACTTGATCAGGTCTTCGGGCATGACCTCGGCGAAGTGATCGGTGGTATCGATCTCGGCCTTCGACTTCACCTCGGCGCCGAAGCCGATCCCGCGCTTGCCCACCCGGTCCGAGACGATCCGCTCGAGTCCGGCGAAGGCACCGGCGACGATGAACAGCACGTTGGTGGTGTCGATCTGGATGAACTCCTGGTGCGGGTGCTTGCGCCCGCCCTGCGGCGGTACCGACGCCTGGGTGCCCTCGAGGATCTTCAGCAACGCCTGCTGGACGCCCTCACCGGACACGTCGCGGGTGATGGACGGGTTCTCGCTCTTGCGGGCGATCTTGTCGACCTCGTCGATGTAGATGATCCCGGTCTCGGCGCGCTTGACGTCGTAGTCGGCCGCCTGGATGAGCTTGAGGAGGATGTTCTCGACGTCCTCACCGACGTAGCCGGCCTCGGTCAGGGCGGTGGCGTCGGCGATCGCGAACGGCACGTTCAGCATCTTCGCCAGGGTCTGCGCCAGGTACGTCTTGCCGCAGCCGGTGGGTCCGAGCAGCAGGATGTTCGACTTGGCCAGCTCGACCGACTCGCCACGCGTATCGCGCGCCTTCTCGCCCGCCTGGATGCGCTTGTAATGGTTGTAGACCGCCACCGCCAGGGTCCGCTTCGCGGAGTCCTGCCCGATGACGTAGTTGTCGAGGAACTCGCGGATCTCGGCCGGCTTGGGCAACTCGTCGAGCTTGACCTCGTTGGACTCGGCCAGCTCTTCCTCGATGATCTCGTTGCACAGGTCGATGCACTCGTCGCAGATGTAGACCCCTGGGCCCGCAATGAGCTTCTTGACCTGCTTCTGGCTCTTTCCGCAGAAAGAACATTTGAGCAGGTCGCCCCCGTCACCGATACGTGCCATCTGTCAGGTCCCTACTTCCTCGTGAGCGTGCAACCGATCCCGCGACCGCCGACAGCGCCGGTCCGGGGAGCGGGCCCTTGGAACGACCGTACCCGGAGACAGCGACGGCGGTCGACCGGTTCCGGGCGATTCGGGCCATTATTTGTGCGCCGCAGCGGCAACGCCGCTCGAGCACACCGGCCCGGTCCCGGAGGCGCGCGGGGCGCACTCCGGGCCGGGCCGAGGCGGTTACTTCTGAGCCGAGAGCTTGCGGTACTCGAGCACGTTGTCGATCAGACCGTAGTCGACGGCCTCCGCGGCGGTGAGGATCTTGTCGCGGTCGGTGTCCTTGCGAATCTGGTCGGGATCCTTGCCGGTGTGCTTGGCCAGCGTCGTCTCCATCAGGCGGCGCATGCGCTCGATCTCCGCTGCCTGGATCTCCAGGTCGGACACCTGGCCCTGGATGCCGCCGGTGGCGGGCTGGTGGATGAGCACGCGGGCGTTGGGCAGGGCGAGCCGCTTGCCGGGGGTGCCGGCAGCGAGCAGCACCGCCGCCGCCGATGCGGCCTGGCCGAGGCAGACGGTGGTGATGTCGGCACGCACGTACTGCATGGTGTCGTAGATCGCCATCAGTGACGTGAAGGAGCCGCCGGGCGAGTTGATGTACATCGTGATGTCGCGGTCCGGGTCCAGCGACTCGAGCACCAGCAGCTGAGCCATGACGTCGTTCGCGGAGGCGTCGTCCACCTGCACGCCGAGGAAGATGATGCGTTCCTCGAAGAGCTTGTTGTACGGGTTGGACTCCTTGACGCCGTAACTCGAATGCTCGATGAACGAAGGCAGGATGTAGCGGCTCGCCGGGGATGCGGGGGCGGTGCCCCCAGGTGCGGCAGCAGCTTGGCCGCCGAGCTGGCGCGGATCGAACAGGTTGGTCATCGCTTCTCCAGGAATTCGTGGGGCGTAGAGCGGATCGGGGGGCTCGGAACTAGTTGCCGGTGCCGCCGGCCTGCTGCGCCCGCGAGACGACGTGATCGACGAAGCCGTACTCGAGCGCTTCCTTGGCGGTGAACCAGCGGTCGCGGTCCGAGTCCTTCGTGATCTGCTCGACGGTCTGGCCGGTGTGCTCGGCGATCAGTTCCGCCATTTCCCGCTTGGTGTGCGCGAACTGTTCCGCCATGATCGCGATGTCACTGGCGGGGCCGCCG
>NZ_AJFC01000070.1:0-5768 GCF_000256505.1 Rhodococcus sp. P14
GCATCATGATCCGCGCGTGCGGCAGGGCGTACCGCTTGCCCCGCGTGCCGGCCGAGAGCAGGAACTGCCCCATGGAGGCAGCCAGACCCATCGCGAAGGTCGCCACGTCGCACTCGACGAACTTCATGGTGTCGTAGATCGCCATGCCGGCTGTGACGGATCCACCCGGGGAGTTGATGTAGAGCGAGATGTCGCGAGTCGGATCCTCCGCGGACAGCAGCAGGATCTGCGCGCAGAGCTTGTTCGCGATGTCGTCGTCGACCTGGGTACCGAGGAAGATGATCCGCTCGCGCAGCAGCCGCTCGTAGACCGAGTCGCTGAGGTTGAGCCCAGCGGTGGCCGAGGTCATCGTGGGACCGATGGATGTCGCCGGATTCTGAGGAGTCACGGTACCTGCCTTCTCGTCAATCGTGGATTGCTGACACTGACAGTAACGAAGTGGGGCGGCACCGGATGCCCGGTGCCGCCCCACTTCGCTCAAAGCGGAAATTTCCACTCGGCGTACCCGGCGGAGGACCGTTGCCACGCCCCGCATGCAATCGCGCGGTGCGGCAACGGATCTCGGCCGACTACTCGGATTCGCCCTCGCCGGCCGGAGCCTCGGCGTCCTCGGACTCGTCGTCGCTCTTCGTGCCGAACAGCTCGGAGGTGTCGACCGTGGCGCCACTGGTGTCGGTGACGGTCGCGCGGTCGACGACGCTGCCGAGGGCCTTGCCGCGACGGACGTCCGCGTAGACGGCGCCCAGCTGGTTCGCCTGGCCGATCTGCTGGATGAACTGCTCCGGCGGAATCCCGTAGCGCTGCGCCTGGAAGAAGATGCGCTCGGTGAGCTCTTCCTGCTCGACGGTGGTGCCTTCGGCCTCGGCGATCGCGTCGAGCAGCAGCTGCACCTTCACGGCGCGCTCGGCGGACTCACGGGTGTCCTTGTCGAACTCCTCGCGGCTCGAGCCCTGCTCTTCGAGGAGCTCGTCGAGCTTGGTCTCGTCGTGATCGAGCGCGTGGATGGCGTCGTGCAGGGCGCCGTCGATCTCGGCCTGGACGACGGCCTCGGGCAGCGGCACCTCGACCGTCTCGAGCAGCACGTCGAGAACCTTGTCGCGGATCTGACCGGCCTGCTCGACCTTCTTGACCCGGGAGACCCGCTCGCGCAGGTCCGCCTTGAGCTCGTCGAGGGTGTCGAACTCGCTCGCGAGCTGGGCGAACTCGTCGTCCTCGGCGGGCAGCTCGCGCTCCTTGACACTGTTCACCGTGACGGTGACGACGGCCTCGTCGCCGGCATGGTCACCGGCGACCAGCGTGGTGGTGAACTCCTTCGACTCGCCCGCGGACATGCCGACGAGCGCCTCGTCGAGGCCGTCGATGAGCTGACCCGACCCCACCTCGTGGGACAGACCGGTGGTGGAGGCCTCGGGGACCGCCTCGCCGCCGACGGTCGCGGACAGATCGATGGACACGAAGTCACCGTCCTGCACCGGACGCTCGACACCGGTGAGGGTGCCGAAACGCTGACGCAGCGACAGCAGCTGCTCCTCGACCGCCTCGTCGGTGATCTCCACGGGATCGACGGTGACCTCGATGGTGGAGAAGTCGGGCAGGGCGATCTCGGGCCGGACGTCCACCTCGGCGGTGAAGACGAGCTCGACGTTGTCCTCGAGCTTGGTGATGTCGACCTCGGGCTGGCCGAGGACCTTGACCTCGTTGGCGGTCACTGCCTCGCTGTAGCGGGCCGGGATGGCGTCGTTGACGACCTGCTCGAGCACGGCGCCCCGCCCGACGCGGGCCTCGAGCAGCTTGCGCGGAGCCTTACCCGGCCGGAAGCCGGGCAGTCGGATCTGGCTGGCGAGTGCCTTGAACGCGCGGTCGAAATCAGGCTGGAGCTCCTCGAAGGGCACCTCAACGTTGATACGGACTCGCGTCGGGCTGAGCTGCTCGACGGTGCTCTTCACGGACATGCTCCTTCTGTCGTGCTCGTGTGTCGTTCTGTTCGTGCTCGTGTGTCGTTCGATCAAGCTGTCACCGGGTGCGCGGTCTTCCACCCGGTTCTTCCTGGTCGGGATGACAGGATTCGAACCTGCGACCCTCCGCTCCCAAAGCGGATGCGCTACCAAGCTGCGCCACATCCCGTCAACACCGGCACCCGGAACCTTCCGGGGACCCGCGGGAGAATCCTACGGCCCCCCGATTATGAAATCCAAAGCGAGGTTCGGTACAGTCTGTTCCTGCACGCGGCGGACCCGGAAACCCGGGTCGATCGCATGCATGGGGATGTAGCTCAATGGTAGAGCCCCAGTCTTCCAAACTGGCTACGCGGGTTCGATTCCCGTCATCCCCTCCACCGGACCGTCACCGGTCCCGCCGCTCCTCGGCGTCGGCGAATTCGCAGAACGCGGTGTACGCCCGCGAACCGTAGATCGTCGCGGGCCCTCCCTGCATGAGGAATGCGACGCCGATCGCCTCGGCCGCCTCCTGCCTGCTCGCTCCGGCACGGACGGCGCTGCGCGCATGAGAGGCGATGCAGCCGTCGCATTCGTCGACGACGCCGATCGCGAGGGCGATCAGTTCCTTGGTCCTGGTATCCAGGGCTCCGGGAGCGAAGGCGGCCTTGCTCAGTGCGTTGAAACCCTGATAGACCTCGGGGATCGCCGCACGCAGCGCCCGGTGCTGCGGATTCAGTACGTTGAGGATTTCCTGGTAGTGCCCGTGCTCGCTCATGAGCCGACGGTAGACATCCACCCCCGGCGCGGGCATCGAATCGGCGGATTCGGGGCGTGTCACACAGCGTGCGAGAGCCGCAGCAGCCCGTCGATCTCGTCGGTGAAGGCGCGGACGAGATTCTCGGGATCGGGCACCCGGTCCGCGTCCGCCTTGAAGCCGACCCGGACCCTGCCGCTGTAGCTGAAGATCGAGACACCCAGGGTCTGCTCGCCTGCGCCGGGCACCCAGGCGAGCACACCGCGGATCTTCGTTCCTCCCAGGTACCGGTCGCCCGTCGGGCCGGGGACGTTGGTGGTGACCCCGATCGCCTTGTCGGAGAAGAAGTCCACGAAGAACCTCTCCAGTTCCGGGCCGGTACGCCCGATCGCCTTGATCAGGCCGAAGGTGAGGGTCACCTCCGGTGAGTGCTTGATGACCTCCATGCGCCGGTGGGTCTCGACGATGCGTTCGAGCGGAGTCGCCAGCGCCGACGGGTATTTGAAGAGCACCAGTGCGAACTGGTTCCCGAGTTCCTTCGGGAGGGGCTGGTCGAGGGGGCGAACGTTGACGGGCACCATCGTGGGTACGTCCTGCGGCTCGCCGCCGTGCTCACGGATGTACGTCGCGAGTGCGCCGGCGACGGCTCCCATGAGCACGTCGTTGACGGTGGTGCCGGTCTCGTGACCGATGTGCTTGATGTCGTCGAGCGGAAAGGGCTCGCACCACACCGCGCGCTTGGCCGTTCCCGGTCGGCCACTGAGCGGCGTGTGCGGCTTGGGACCGAGCACGAGCTTGTCCGCGATCCCGCCGGTGCGTTCGACCTGGGTGAAGGCGTCGCCCAGGACATGCGGGTCGAGCAGTTTGGGCAGGTCCCACAGCATGTGGGCGACTCCGGACGCGGCACCGGCGGTGGTCGCTATCGCGGTGCCGGCCAGTTTGGCCGCGCCCTCGAGGAGACCGGCACGGTGCTCGGGCTCGGTAGCCCCGGGGGCGTCGAGGTCACTGTCCGGAGTCTCGCCGGTCATCGAGAGCATCACCTGGTTGAGCGCGATGCCGTCGGCGATGCAGTGGTGGAGCCGGGTGTAGACGACGGCTCCGTGCCGGTATCCGTCGACGAGGTGCATCTCCCACAGCGGGCGGTGACGATCGAACGGCACCGGCATCCGCTGCTCGATGTACCGCTGCAGCGTCGCGTCGTCACTGCGGGGCAGGGTCGTCCGGATCAGGTGGTTGTCGAGATCGAACGCCGGGTCGTCCTCCCAGTGCGGCGACCCGATGTGGGTGCGCGGTTGCACCGGGCGTTGCCGGAAAGCGGGGTAGGCGTCGACGAAGCGGCGTTGCACGAGGGACACCACGCGCGACCAGTCCACGGGCCCCTCGAAGAACATCAGCGAGTCGATGATCATGAGGTTCTCGGGCCGGTCCATGTTGAGCCAGATGGTGTCCACCGGCCCCATCGCTCTGTTCACCACGGATGTCCCTTCTCGAGTGGGCGTCTACGAGTTTTTCACCGGCACGCGGACCGCGGAAGGGTCATTGGCCCTCGGACCGCGACGCGAACACCCCGCCCAGCTCGCGCAGGGCGGGGTGTTGCCGCGGCGGAGAATGCGGTGGAGGCGCAGTCTCGTCGAGGTGCGGTCAGCGGCGAAAGAGTCCGCCGAGGGTGTGTGCCTGCGCACCGGGGGTGGTGTCCTGGCCGCAGGTGCAGCGCTCGGGTGCGGGCACGGAACGCATGACGGCATCGACATGCTGGCCGCAGCCGCCCCAGCCGGTCTTCCCACAGTTCGGGCAGGTGACGGGGTAACACATGGGGTCCTCCTAGGGGTGACAGGGTCGGCGTCAGGCGCCGGCGGCGGCCTTCTGGTCGGCGATCCGGGCGTGGACCTCGGTCATGTCCAGCGCCTCGATCTGCCCGATGAGGTCTTCGAGGGCGGCCGCGGGCAGGGCGCCGGGCTGGGAGAAGACCAGGACGCCCTCTCGGAACGCCATGATCGTCGGAATCGAGCGGATGTCGGCCATCGCGGCGAGCTGCTGCTCGGCCTCGGTGTCGACCTTGGCGTGCACGATGTCCGGGTGCGCCTGTGACGACTTCTCGAACACCGGGGCGAAGGCGCGGCACGGACCGCACCACGACGCCCAGAAGTCGACGAGGACGATGTCGTTGCCGAGGATTGTGGACTCGAAGTCCGCGAGGGTGAGATTCTTCGTTGCCATCGGATGGTTCCTTTCGTTCTCGTCGGCGCCGGTCAGGCGGGGACGTGGGCCTCGGCCCAGGCGTTGTACCCGCCGAGCAGGTCCGACACGTTCTCGAAGCCCTGCGCCCGCAGCAGCGACGCGGCCACACTCGACCGCCACCCGCCGGCACAGTGCACCACGATCGGCTTGCCGGTGGGCCCCTGCTCGAGCCGCGCCCGCAGCTGCGCCAACGGAATCGGCACCGCCCCCGGAATCGTCCCGAACTCCCGCTCCCCCGGATTGCGGATGTCGACCAACGCCACCGCCTCCGCGGCGAGCATCTCGTCGAGCTCGGCGACGGTGGTGCGCGGCGCGCTCTGCACCAGCTCCGCCAGCTCCGCCGGGAACACCCCGTCGTGATCGACCGTCAGATACCCCAGCGCGTTGTCCGACCCGATCCGGGCCAGCCGCACCGCCGCGTCCTGCTCCTCGCCCGGATAGGTGATCAACACGATCGGCTCCCCCACCTCGGCGACCATGCCGCCGGTCTCGGCGAACCGCCCGTCGAACCCGACGTTGACCGACCCGCGCAGATGCCCCGCCGCGAACTCGTCCACGCTGCGCGCATCGAGCACCCGGGTCCCGGCGGCCAGCTCCGCGCGCACCCGCTCCGGGCTCAGCGCCGGGATGGCCCGGCCCTGATCGAGCAGCGGATGCAGGCTCTTGTTCAACCCGGCATCGACCGAGAAGTACGACGGCGCCGCGGGCTGGCCCTCGGTGACCAGCGCGACGAACGCCTCCTCGCTCATCGGCTGCACCGACGGGTTGCTCACCCGCTGCTCCCCGATCGTCGAGGTCAGCTCCGCCGACAGGTTCTTCCCGCACGACGAGCCGGCGCC
>NZ_AJFC01000071.1:0-1949 GCF_000256505.1 Rhodococcus sp. P14
CAAGAAACTGGCCAAATGAGACATACTCTAAGGGGCCTTCCCACGAATGAATCTCTCTCTTCTACCTGGTCTTTCAAGGGCGCCCTAATTTTGGGTTGACGCGGCGCATGGGGGGTACCCGTACCCCTGTACCCCCTTGTGCCTGGTCACTGTTCGCACGCGCCATCACTCCTTCTCCACGGGCCTGATCAGCCATGTCGGCGAACCGTTCTTGGCCTTGTAGCGAACGAGTTCCACTTCGCCCCGTGCCGCGAGGAGTTCGGCAGCGTCGTCCTTCAAGCCCTTGTCTCGACCGAGAAAGTCCGGCATGTCCGAGCGCTTCAACTCACCGACGTCCTTCAGCTTCTTCATGATTCGGTCGCACACCCGCGCCAGGCCGTCCCTCTCCAACACCTCCGCCTTGGCTAGCTCACGCCGCCCTTCGGCTTCGCCTCGAGCCTGATTGGACTTCGCCGCCTCGCAGGCAATTACCTTCTCAACCTCACGACGAGTGCGATTGCTGACCTCCATCACAACGCCCGCCAGATCCCAGTCGTCGTCGCCTACCTTGTCGTAGCGTCCATTCAGCACCATCAATCCGACTGCCACCTTCAGCCGCGTCATGAGGGCGTGGCCGTCGAGAGGGTTCGCATCGGGATCACCACGCAGCACCTTCTTTCGCTGAGCCAGCACGTCTTCCCGCACGCTTTCCGGAATGGCGAGCACCACGAAACTCTTCGGATCAGGAGGCGTGGTCACCAGTGCGACTTCAGCCGTCTCAACACCGCTCACGGAGAATCCGGTCTTCGGTTGCGGCCAAGGCCCCACGATGATCGGTTCCGGTTCGGCAGGTTCAACATCCGGCGCGTTCGGGTCGGTTGTCGGCATCCACAGGAAACGCTGCGGGGTACCGCCGTCTGCATCGTCCAGGAGCGGCTGCGCTTTGGTCGGCTGCGCTCCAACGATCATCGTCAGTCGGTAGCGGTGCGCTTCGACCGGAATTGCTTTTGTCTTATCACGATTAGCGAAACCTAGAGAGTCTCCTGTCCACGCCGACCGAAGCGTCGGAAACAGCGTGGAACCGCTGCGGCCACCCTGCGCGGTAAGGGACTCGACTTCGTCCACGGTGAACATCACCCGCGTTCGCAGACCAACAAACTCCTTGGCCTTGCGGTCGTAGGTGGCGAACTGATCCACCATTCCTTCACCGCTGCCGACGTTTGGTGCATGAAGCCGCCCGCCACCGGGAAGCTTGAGCTGGATCAGGTCGCGAGCAGCAGCGCGGGTGACGCTCTTGCCCGCGCCCGACGGACCGACGAGCGCGACGAACGAGTTGACGCTTCCATGGCTACCGATCAACGGAGGCAGGACCACACGCGGAGGCACTACCGCGAGAGACCGCGCCAGCACAGCACCGAACAACGCCCACGGCGCGATCAACCGCGACTGTGCGAACTGGCGTACTGCCGACAGCTCCGGGCGCGCCGTCCAGAAGCCCTCGACGCGCTCGTCGAGGGCGATGTCGTCCCGGTTCAGGCGGGCTAGGGTCTCTTCGGGATCGACGAGAAGGGCCTGCGCTGCCGCCCACTGAGCTCCGCGAACGAACTCGTCTCGGCTGGGCCTCGCGCGGCCTTCGCGCGCTGAGAGTTCGTCGTCCTCGAACGACTTCTTGAACATCCTCCGAACAGTCGTGTAGACGTCATGCGCCGGATAGCACCCCGCCACGGCCTCACGGAAGCCCATCGCCAAAGCGTTGATCATGGCTCCGTGCCGGGAGCCGTTCTCCCTGAGCTCGCGCTCGAACGTCTTGATCAGGCCCTCGAACGCAGGCATCCGTTCGCTGCGGGTGTAGGTGTCAAGGAACGCCTGCATTTCGTCGGGAGCGAGCAACGGCGCTTCGTCTTCGGGAGCAGCACGCAAGCACGCGAGCAATTGCGGTGCCTCGCTCATGAGCGGCAGGGGGGCGGGGG
>NZ_AJFC01000072.1:0-15268 GCF_000256505.1 Rhodococcus sp. P14
AGGTCCCCGCCGCCCTTCGTGTCGGCGTCGACGTGCGGAGTCGGAGCCGCGATGATGACGCCGTTCTTGCCGCGCACCTCTCCAAACGTCCTGAATGCCCCGGCACCGTTGCCATAGGATTCCCCTGCAGGAACGGCGAACACGTAGTGCCCGCGGTCGTTCGCTCCATTGCGAGTGCTCTGGAATCGTCCCTTGCGGAGCCCTCCCCGCATTTCACCAGGAAGTTCGTTCAGGTCTTCCACGTCCAGGTCGAACACGATTGCCCCGGACTTTCCTACGTGCAAAGCGATTCCGTAATCGGGGTTCTCGTCCCACCACTGCTCGATCTGTTTGGGGTCGCGGGTGGACTGGCGTTGCCACTCGCCACCGACCACACCACCGGGGTTCTTCGTGCCGGGACTCACCGGGAGGACGAACCATCCGGCTGAGGCATAGGCCAGGGCAGCTTCGGCGAGCGTTAGTCCATCGACATCGGGGACGTAGTGCGATGGGTCTGACTGCGGCTGAACCGGATCCACTACAGACGTAGTTGCCTGGGGTGCCTGGGGCCGGGTAGTATTGCGCATTGACGATCCTTTCGCTTGGGGAGTCATGTTCGGTCGCTTTCTCGTAGGAAGCGGTTGAATCCGAGATGGGAGCCTCGGACCTTGAAGACAACGCCCGCCCTGGTCGCTACACCAAGGCGGGCGTTGCGTTTTGTGCGGCACTAGCGTACTACGCTAGTTTGCTGACATCTGTTGTACTGCAGTCACTCTCACAGCTTCCTGGTCGGCGGTGCTGTAGGCTGGTGGCGGCTGGCACCGTCAGCTGGAGAAGGCTCCGCTCTCCGTGCGAGAAGGGCGCGTTCGGTATACGCCGAGCGCGTCCTTTCCGTCTGTAGGGCTTGACTTGCCCGCCACCCTGCCGGGTATGCCGGTAGGCCATACAAATCCGATGTGGCGAGGCTCAGGCACCGGCGATAGGCCACCCACAACCCGTGCGGCCGGGTAGCGCACCAGCCCCTGCACCGCCGTAAACAGCCGGTATTCCCCTGGCGGGATCACCGTCACCCCGCCGACCCACTCGCGGTCGTCCTGGTCGATGACGACGGTGCGCCCCCACCGTCGTTTGATCTGGAACGCCCAGCCGAGGAACAGGTCTGGAGCTTCCGGTAGGCTCGGGCCGGCGACGATCGCAGTCCCCGGCTCACACCACCCCGCGCGCATCAGACCCACTCATCCGACGGGTAGCCGGTCTCGGTGAACCAGCCGTCGTTCATGCGCCAGTGCAGCCCGCCAGGTTCAGTGTCGCGGTCAAAACGATCGCGGCACGACGAGCACGTAGCGAAGACGCGCAACGTTCCACCACAGCCGACCAGCAAATAGTCACCGTGCGGTGTCGGCGAGCGAACGTCGCACCAATAGCAGACGCGGCTAGCGAGGGTCACCATGTGTGCGATCCGCCATGCCGACCACCCATGCGGCACCGGACACGCCAGCGCGCCGTCGTCTTCTGTCCATTCGGCAAGGTGGAAAACGACCGCCCCGGAGGGATAACCGCCGAATTCGGCGACTTCCAGCGCCCGAACGTATTCCACGTCAATCAGTGCCTGCTCGCCTGGAGTGATCCCCAAGCGGTCGCGTTCCTCGGCGCGAAGTTCGGCGGCTGTGTGCTGACCGAGCGGCAGCAGTCCTCGCCCGGTGTTGCTGTAGACGCGATCCACCCCTGCGAGACCGATGAGGTCAAACCGTGGCGGGATCTTCTGTGCGCGATCAAGTCCTGCGCTGATGACGGGGTGATTTCGTGCTGCGGGCGAAGGCCGCTGCGGACGATCAGACAGGACGCCGCCCTTCTCCAGCGACCGGATGCGTAGCTGTCTCGCAGACTTGGCCTGGTCCACGAGTGGGTCGCCCACCCCGCGCATCGCGTTTGAGTCGCCGCGTTCGTGGGCGTCCAAGGCGGGGAACATCAGCCGCAGTTCGTCCAGCGAGTATTCGCGCTTCATTCGTCGTCCCCCGTCATCCACGCGAGCGCCGCCCGGCGAGAGAACAGGTTCTTGTTGCCGCGCTTCACTCCGCGGAGTTCTTTGTGCAGGACCGCGTCCCGCACCATGCGACGAGTGATGTGGTCGTTCATCTCGTGGAGATACAAGAACACCTGCGGCTCGGACAGATTGGGAATGTCCAACTGGTCGATCCCCGGGACGTTCGGAGCTGGACGGACTTCCGTTCGCCGGACAGTCACGGCGGCAGGGTCAATCGTTTGACGGGACATTGCGTTCCTCTCGGCTGGAGAGAGGTGCGTCCGCAGACAGCAGAAAGCCGACCGCGAACACACTCTCGGTGTGTTCACTGGTCGGCACCGGTCAAGGGATACGGGGCTGCGCCAGACTCTCACTGGGTCGTGTCCGCATCGGATCCGATAAATCACGAACCGCTTGACCGGCCCGGCGCCGCTTTGCAGCGGCACGCAACTAGTTATACACGGCCCGTATGCACCGTGCAACACTGCCCAAAGCTGCTGTGCCGCAGCGGTGTAGGATGTACGCAACGGGCCGTGCCCGCCCCCGCACACCCCGGCACCCGGTCGGGGTCAGCGGCTCGCAGTACCCGCGGTCGTGCCGCGTCGCAGTCTTCTCGCAGGACCCCAGTTCGGTCAGGGACCGGCTCGGAACCAGAGCAGCGCTCGGTTCATCCGCCCGTCGTCTTTCACCGAATTGGAGCACCCAATGAGCACCACCCGTCCTGCCCGCACCGGGCAGTGGAACACCCGCCCGCTGTTCTCGCATCCCGCCCGCCCTGGCGATACCACCATCGCCGCCGCTCGTGCCGCGCTGTATGCCTGGGGCGGTGACAGCGGCTACAGTACCGAAGGCGACGTCCTCGTCAACAGGACCGCCGACGGCGTAGACCTGAACTCCATCTGGGCGACCGCCGCCAACGCGATGTCGCTCTACAACCGCGAGCGGTCCGCCCTGGCAGCGCTCATCAGCTACCCGACGACCAACGTCGGCGACGCAATCCCGCAGCAGGTCGCCAGCGACCACTTCGAGGTCGCCAGTGAGTTCGGCGAGCCGGAGGGCATCCGCAGCAACCCCAACGCGCTGATCCTCGGCTACGACTTCCAGGACTACGACCTGGCGTCGAGGTTCACGTGGAAGTTCCTGCGGAGCGCCACCGCCCAGCAAGTCCAGGACGCGCTCAACCGCGCGCTCGAGGCCGACAACCGGCTCGTGACCGGGACGCTGCTGCGCCGCCTGTTCAACCCGGCCGAGGGCACCAACGAGCACATGCACCGGGTGTTCGGCCTGTGGAACGGCACCGACGGCATGACCCCGCCCCCGCACGCCGGACTGGACTTCCCCAGCACGACCAGTCACTACCTCGCCAGCGGCAACGCGGCGGTGGACCCCGGCGACTTGCTGGACGCCATCGACCAGGTCCGCAGCAAGGGCTTCGGCATCAACGTCGGCACGCGGCTGATTGTGCTGTGCCACCCCGCCGAGGCCGAAGAGATCAGCACGTTCCGAGCCGGCCAGGAAGCCAACGGCGTCATCAGCAAGTTCGACTTCATCCCGTCGGCCAGCGCCCCGGCCTACCTCACCGCCGAGAACGTCGTCGGGCAGGTCGCGCCGGGCGAGTTCGGTGGGTTGGAGGTGCTCGGCAGTTACGGCCCTGCGTGGATCCTGCCCAGCTACTTCGTCCCGCAGGGCTACCTGGCGGTCGTCGCCACGGGCGGACCGAACAGCTCCCTGAACCCCGTCGCGTTCCGTCAGCACGAGAACCCCGCGTACCAGGGCCTGCGGATGATCCCGGGCCGTGATCAGCGGTATCCGTTGCAGGACAGCTTCTTCCAGCGTTCGTTCGGGTGTGGTGTCCGCTATCGCAGTGCGGCGTGCGTGGTCCAGGTGACGACCGGCTCCGTCTACACCGCGCCGACGTGGGCGTGGTCCTGATGAGCTGGCGTAACGGGACCTACGGCCCCGCCGAGGACCGCCCCGTCGCCCAGGGCCACCCCGACGCGGGCGAGTACTCGTGGGGACCGGGACTGACGCCCACGGGCCTGGAGGACGCGGCTCCTGCAGACGGCGGGCGGTACCACGGCAAGACGCCGAAGACGGCCGAGCCGTCCGGTCTACGCCACCTGGCCGACCGGCTGAGCGTCAGAGACCGAGGCTGACATGGCCCGGAAGCGCAACCAACGGCGCGATCGGCTGGGCCGCTTCGCGGGCGCGGGGACCAAGGTGTCGGCGTCGGCCAAGGGCGCACGTCGCGCAGCCAAGACCGCGACCAAGACCGGCGCACGCAAGGTCGCCACGAGCGCGAAGAACAGCTACGTGCAGGGCAGCTTCAGCCGGAACCTGGTTGTCGGCCAGGGCGGCGACTACAAGGGCGTGAAGGTCGGCGCTGAGTTCACGACGCCCAAGGGCCGGGGCGTGTTGGTCAAGGGGATCGTGGGCTATCACGGCAAGCCCGATCGCCGGCTCGACCTCACCCCGTCCCTCGACGTCGAGCAGAAGAAGCTCTCCGTGAAGGCCCAGCCTCGGCCGCTCTCAAGCCGCCGCGCCAGCGCGGGCACGAAGATCAGACGGTAGTGCTTGACCAGCGGTGGGGTAGGCACCAGCACCCCCACCGCACGCGTTAGTAGGCGGACGGGGCGCACGGCCCGGTCTAGACGGCCACCCGCCCCGCCCCCGGCCACCGGCACCGCACCGCACCACACAGCTTCGTAGGGCAGAGCCCGCGAGGACTCGGGAACCTGAGCCCGAGTTGCGATCGTTCGCCACGCCGATCGCCATGCTGCGCCCTCGCTGGTTCCCCTTGCCTTTCCGGCGAGGGCGCAGCTCCAAGCTTCCGCGGATCGTCCATCCCGGCTCCGCGGATACAAGCCGTCGGACGTGAACTTGTTCTGGCGACGGCGAGGGTAAGGCCACAGGTTGACATGTCCCTGGGGTAGCTGCCCACAGAAAACCCCTGAGGATCGGTCACCTCGGGGGTTTTCTGCTGTCGGCGCGCCTTTGGAGGTTCATCGCAGAAACATGAGTGATCCATTAAAGTCCGCTCGAGGATTCACTGTTCGGACAAGCAGGACTATTTCTCAGGAGAAGCTCATGAGTAACGAAGCTGTCGGCATGCTCGGCCTATGGATAATTGTCGGAATAGTCTGCGGAGTAATTGCAGCCAACATCGCTTCAAACAAGCACCGCAGCGTCGGTGGCTTTCTACTTCTCGGCTTCCTTTTCCCGCTCATTGGCGTCGTGGTCAGCATTCTCGTTCCGCCTGGGACACCGCCTGCGCCCGCTGGGATGCGACCCGTGACCTGCCCACGCTGCAACGCGCAACAGAACATCGGCGTGGACCAAGCGGAGTACGAGTGCTGGCAGTGCAAGACGAAAGCCTCAGCCGCCCGCTAGACCGGTCGCCGCCCCGCAACGGTGGGCGCTTCGGGTGCCCGCCCGGCGCAGCCCCTTCTTAGCCCCGTTGAGCCCCGTTGCGGGGCTAACGCGACCCCACCACAAAGTGCCTACAAACCGACGAGAAACGTGCTCTCACCAGCACGTTTGTCGAGAGCTCACGCCGCCCACCTGGGGCGAGGTAGCCCCATCAAACGTTGAAGCGGAACTCCACGACGTCGCCGTCCGCCATGACGTAGTCCTTGCCCTCCATGCGGACCTTGCCGCGGGCCTTCGCCTCGGCCATCGATCCGGCCGAGTCGAGATCCTCGAAGGAGACGACCTCGGCCTTGATGAAGCCCCGCTCGAAGTCGGAGTGGATGACGCCGGCGGCCTGCGGGGCGGTCGCGCCCTGCGGGATGGTCCAGGCCCGGGCCTCTTTCGGTCCGGCGGTGAGGTAGGTCTGCAGGCCGAGGGTGTGGAAGCCGACGCGGGCGAGCGAGTGCAGTCCCGGCTCGGTCTGTCCGATGGACTCGAGCAGTTCCTGGGCCTCGTCGGCCTCGAGCTCGATCAGCTCGGATTCGACCTTCGCGTCGAGGAACACGCAGTCGGCCGGCGCGACGGCCGCACGGAGCTCCTGCTGCTTCGCCTCGTCGGTGAGCACCGATTCGTCCGCGTTGAACACGTAGAGGAACGGCTTGGTCGTCATCATGTTCAGCTCGCGCAGCAGACCGAAGTCGAGCGAGTCCTTCGCCGCGAACAGAGTCTTGCCCTCGTTGAGCACGCCCTGAGCCTTGACAGCCTCGTCGAACTGCGGCTTGAGTTCCTTGTTCTTCTTCGCCTCCTTCTCGAGGCGCGGCAGGGCCTTCTCCAGGGTCTGCAGGTCGGCGAGGATCAGCTCCGTCTCGATGATCTCGATGTCCGCGAGCGGGTCGACACGGCCGTCGACGTGGACGACGTCGTCGTCGGCGAACACCCGCACGACCTGGCAGATGGCGTCGGCCTCGCGGATGTTGGCGAGGAACTTGTTGCCGAGCCCGGCGCCCTCGGAGGCGCCCTTGACGATGCCGGCGATGTCGACGAACGACACGGTCGCGGGCAGGATGCGCTGCGACCCGAAGATCTCGGCGAGCCGCTCCAGCCGCGGATCGGGCAGCTCGACGACGCCGACGTTCGGCTCGATTGTGGCGAACGGGTAGTTCGCGGCAAGCACTTCGTTCTTGGTCAGCGCGTTGAACAGCGTCGACTTTCCGACGTTGGGAAGACCGACGATTCCGAGGGTTAGGCTCACGGAATCGATATTCTACGGGGTCGCGGTCACGCCCCCGTCATCCGCACGGCGCGCGACGGCCACCAGCCAGTCGGCGTCGTCGTGCCACGGCCGCAGGTCCCAGGTGGCGAAACGCTGCTCGAGTACCAGGCCGGCGTCTGCGAGGTCGGCGACGAACTGCGACGGACGGTATGCCGCGCCGGTGGTGAACCCGGCGACGAACACCCCGCCCGGGCGCAGGTGCGCGGCGATCCGCCCGAGCACGGACCGCTCGGAGCCGGGCGCGAGGAACACCATCACGTTGCCGGCCGAGACCACCGCATCGAACCTCGGGCCCGGCAGATCCAGCTGCGCCAGGTCGGCGAGATGCACGGTCAGCTCCGGGTGCGACCGGGCCGCCTCCACGAGCACCGGGTCGAGATCGACCGCGGTCACCCGATGGCCCCGCCGGGCCAGCTCGAGCCCGACGCGGCCGGTGCCGCAGCCGGCGTCGAGGATCCGCGCGCCACGCGGGACGAGCACGTCGACGAACCGGGCCTCGCCGTGCAGATCCGTCCCCGCGTGCGCGAGTTCGGTGAACCGCTCGATGTAGGCGCGGGAGTCGTCGGCGCTGCGCTCGGACTGCCATCGCGTCGCGGAGCTCGACCCGATGCCCCGGTCGTCAGCAGGCGACACGGACGAGTTGCGAGATCCGGCCGGCCTGCTCCTCGGTGGGCGCGGTGTCCCCGTTCTGCGCCAGCTCGCCGACCTTGGCGATCACCTCCTGATCGCTCGCGCCGGAGTCGATCAGCGGGCACGTCTCGATGACGATCGCCTCGATGGAGGCGTCGTCGCGGTCGGCGGCGAGGTTGGGGTAGCCGGTGCGGAACGCGGCCACGAACGTCGCGAGCTTCGCCTCGTCGAAGGCGCCGCGCGCCCGCTCGGCGACGCTCGACGCGGCCGAGGCGAGGCTCGAGGCGGCCCCGCCGATCGTTGTGCGCGCCGCATCGGACTCGTTCGACGCGTCGTCACCGGAACTGCAGGACACGAGCACGACAGCCGCGGCACTCGCGGCCAGCACGGCGGTGAACTTCTTCATGGCCGAAAGCCTGCCACGATCCGTGGGTTTCGCGCCGGTGAACCGCCCCCCGAGCCGCCGTTCCCGTAGATTGCAGACGGAGCCCGATCCGCGGCGTCGAGAGCATCGGAAGGACCGTCCGTTGAGCGATGTGCAGAGCACCGAGCGCAAGCCACCGGCACCGAAACCGGACCGCACCACGCTGATCGCCTCCGGCGGGCTGGCGCTGGCGAAGTGGTCGGCGGCGCTGGTCGTGATCGCGGCGGGCGCGCTGGTCATCGGCTGGATCATCGAGAAGATGTGGGTGATCGTCCTGCCCGTGGCACTGGCGATCGTCGTCGCCACCATGCTGTGGCCGCCCACCCGCGGCATGATGAAGCGCGGCGTGCCGCCCGCGGCCTCCGCCGGCCTGACGCTGTTCCTGTTCTTCGCGATCGTCGGCGGCATCATCGCGGGCATCGTCCCGTCGGTGGTGGCGCAGGCACCGGAACTCGCGAACAAGACCACCGACGGCATCAACAAGGTGCTGGACTGGGTGCAGGGCCCCCCGTTCAACCTGAAGGACGAGCAGCTCGAGAACGCGACCCAGGTCGTGATCGACAAGGTCCAGGAGAGCGGCGCCACCATCGCCAGCGGCGTGTTCACCGGCGTCAGCACGGCCGGTTCCCTGCTGGTGACGATCGGCCTGGTCCTCGTCCTGGTGTTCTTCTTCATCAAGGACGGGCCGCGATTCATCCCGTGGGTGCACGCCGTCGGTGGCGGTCGTGCCGGGCGGCACCTGGAAGAGGTGCTGATCCGGATGTGGAACACCCTCGGCGGGTTCATCCGCACGCAGGCGCTCGTCAGCTTCATCGACGCGTTCTTCATCGGTCTGGGCCTGGTCATCCTCGGGGTGCCGCTGGCGCCGGTGCTGGCGATCCTCACCTTCATCGGTGGGTTCATCCCGATCGTCGGTGCCTTCGTCGCCGGAGCGCTCGCCGTCCTCGTGGCGCTCGTCGCGAACGGGCTGACCACCGCGATCATCGTTCTCGTCATCATCATCGCGGTGCAGCAGCTCGAGGGGAACGTGCTCCAGCCCGTGCTGCAGTCGCGCAGCATGCATCTGCATGCGGTGGTCGTGCTGCTCGCCGTCACCGCAGGATCGTCGCTGTTCGGCATCATCGGCGCGTTCCTCGCCGTCCCCGTCGCGGCCGTCGCCGCGGTGGTGCTGCGTTACGTCGGCGAGCAGATCGACGAGCGCAGCGCTGCGACGGACGAACTCGAGACGACCGAGGAGACCCCGGCACTGCCACCGGCACCGGCCGAGCCCGGCCCGGCCTGATCGGCCGGGCTCAGCCGGCGATCTCCACCGTGGACCCGGCGCGGCCGCGCACGACGTGCAGGCGGCTGGGGATACGCTGACGCATTTCGTCGACGTGGCTGACCACGCCGACCACCCGGCCGCCGGCGCGCAGTTCGTCGAGCACGCCCATCACCGCGTCGAGCGCGTCGGCGTCGAGCGTGCCGAACCCCTCGTCGATGAACATCGTGTCGAGCACCAGTCCCCCGGATTCGGCGGCGACGACATCTGCGAGCCCGAGCGCCAGCGCCAGCGACGCCTGGAACGACTCGCCGCCCGAGAGGGTCTTCGTGGACCGCACCACACCGGTGTATTCGTCGTGGATGTCGAGCCCGAGGCCACCGCGCTTGCCGTGCGTGCCTGCCGCATCGGAGTGCACGAACTCGTAGCGGCCACCGGACATGCGCCGCAGCCGCACCGAGGCCGATTCGGCGACCTCCTCGAGGCGGGCCGCGAGGACGTACGAGCGCAGCGACATCTTGCGCGCATTCTGCCCGGTGCCCGCGACGACTTCGGCGAGGGCTGCGAGTTCGGCCTGCTCGTCCCGCAGCGGCACCAGCTTCGCGTACTCGTCTTCGAGGCGCGTCGCGAACTTCTCGATGTCGGCGTGGCGTCGCTCGGCCTCGGAGGCTGCGGAGACGGCCGCGGCCAGTGCGGCCGCACTGCGCGCGACCGCGCCCTCCGGTTCGGCCAGGTCCACCGGGTCGTCGCCGACCCGTGCCGTATCCGGGTCGTCGAGCACGCCCTGCGCCGCCGCGCGCCGGTCGGCCGCCGCGCGCAGCACCTGGTCGATCTCGCGCAGACGCGCCTCGGGACGGACGGCCGCCAGGGCCTGCTCGACGCTCGCGAATCCCGCCCGTTCTGCGGCTGCGGCCGCCTCCCGGGCACGTTCGCGCGCGCTCGTCGCCTCGTTCGCGGCCCGAACCCGGGCGTCGAGCAGGTTCGCCGCGGCGGCGGCGAGCGTCGCGATCCGACGCCGGCGGGTGGCGAGGGAGTCTGCGTCCCCGGCTGCCGCGGTGATGCGGGCACGGATCTCGTCGGCCTCCGCGGCGGCGCTCTCCTCGCGGTGCGCAGCCTGGGCGGCCTCGACATCCACCGCGTGCGCCTGCTCGCGCAGGTCGGCGTCGAGTTGGCGCAGCCGCGCGATCTCACCGCGGCGGCGCTCGCATTCGGCCGCGGTGGCCGCCGCCGCGGCGTGCGCGGCGGCGGCCCCGGCCCGCGCCTCGGTGAGTTCTTCGAGACCGGCGTCGCCGCAGCGCTGCCGCAGCACCGCGACGGTGTTGGCGAGGTCCGCGACGGCCGCCTGCGCCCGCGTCAGTTCCGCGCCGGCTCGCTGCTCGGCGTCCCGGGCCGCGTCCTCGTCCGCCTTGGTGGCGGTGTCCGGCGCCGGCCGGGCCGGGGACGGATGAGCGGTGGCTCCGCACACCACGCACGGATGCCCGTCGACCAGCGCGGTGGCCAGTTCGGCGGCCATCCCGGCGATGCGGCGCTCACGCACGTCGAGCAGGGCGGTGCGCGCGTCGAGGTGTGCGTCGCGACGGGCGACGACCTCGTCCTCGAGCCGGTGCAGCTGCGGGGCCAGGTTCTGCAGTTCGGTGGCGGCGGCGAGGGCGTCGCTGGTTCGCGTGAGGTCGGCCTCGAGCCGGGGCAGCGTGGCGGCGGCCTGCTCGGACTCGCGCGCGGCCTTCTCCGCAGCGTCGCGGCGACCGGGGAGTTCGTCCAGTTCCTCGGCGATCCGTTCGGCGCGCACCGCCAGATCGCGGCGCTGCTGCTGCAGGGCGGCGCGGTCGGTCTCGAGCAGGATCAGCCGCTGCTCCTGCTCGAGCAGGCCGTCGAGGCGGACCACCTCCGCCGACCAACGCTGTTCGTGGGGCCGGATCAGTCCGCGGTCGGCGTCGGCGGGGGAACCGTCGAGCTGCGCGACGAGGGCCCGACCCTCCCGGTCGGCGGCGAGGGGCGCGGCCGCGTCCACCGCGGCGGCATGGGCGGTGGCGGCGGCTTCGGCGGCGCGGTGCGCGTCCCGGGCGATCTCGACGACCGGCGCCGCCCGCCGGGCCGTGTCGAGTTCGGCGGTCAAAGTCTGCAGCTCGGCGGCCGCGGCATCCAGCTCGGCGAGCTCGGCGACCGCGCGGGCGCGGCGTTCCTGGCACCGTCGCAGCTCGGTCGCCTCCGCGAGGGCCGCCCGATCGCGGATGTCGTCGGCGCGCGCACGGTCGAGTGCCGCCAGCGCGAGGTCCCGGTTCTCGGCGGCGTCGTCGCGCAGTCGATGCGCCCACACGACCGGTTCGGAGTCGGCGCCCGCCTCGAGGCCGGCGGCCGCGCTGACCTTGGCGAGGAGCAGGTCGACGGCACGCTGCTGTTCCTCGAGGCGGGGGGCCGCGGCACTGCGCCGGTCCTTGAACCAGCGTTCGACGGAGCCGAATCGGGTGGTGTCGAACAGCCGCTCGAGCAGCTTGCCGCGGTCCTCGCTGTCGGCGCGCAGGAACTTCGCGAACTCGCCCTGCGGCAGCAGCACGACCTGGAAGAACTGCTCGGCGCTCATCCCGAGCAGCCGCCGGACGGCCTCCCCGATGTCGGGCAGCCGGGAGAGGTGCTCACCCGAGCCGTCGAGCCAGGTCAGGCTCGCTTTGGCGTTCTGCTTGACGGTCCCGGTTCCGCGCAGCTTCGGACGCTCGTAGTCGGGGCTGCGCACGATCCGCAGCCGCCGGCCGGCGACGGTCGCCTCGAGGCTCACCTGGGGTGCGGTGCCGGCGGGTGCGTGATCGGACAGCAGCCGGCGCCCGTCGGCGCGGGCCCCGGGCACCGTGCCGTACAGGGCGAACGCCACCGCATCGAGGATGGAGGTCTTGCCGGCGCCGGTGCGGCCGTGCAGCAGGAACAGTCCGTCGGCGCCGAGTTCGTCGAAGTCCACCCGCACGGTGTCGGCGAACGGGCCGAACGCGGTGACCTCCAGCTGGTGCAGCCTCACGCGGACGCCTCCCCCGGTGCGACGGTCTGCTCGGTTCCGACACCCGCGGCGCGGTCGACGTCGCGCAGCGCCTGCTGTACCCAGCGCAGCTCCCGCGCGGACGGCTCGGAGCGCACGTCGGTGAGGAACTCCCGGGCGATGTCGAGGTCGGTCCGGCCGCGCACCTTCTGCCGATAGGTGCCGGTCGAGGTCGCGACGGGCGGGTCCCACTCGACGTGGACGGCCCGGGGGAAACGGGCCTGCAGCCGACGCATCGCGTCGAGGGGGCGCACGGCGTCGGTGAGAACGGCCGAGACGTAGTGCTCCTCCGCCGCGGCGTGCGCGTCGTCGGTGAGCAGCTCGTCGAGGACGCCGGTGAGACGGCTCAGGCCCCGCACGACTGGCAGGTCGACACGCTCGACGCCCGCCCGCCCGGCCGCATCCAGCTCGACGAGCCACACGGCTTTGCGATGGGTGCGCTCCCCGAACGAGTACGGCAGCGGCGAACCCGAGTAACGGACGTGCTCGGCGACGGTCTGCGGGGAGTGCAGATGACCGAGCGCGACGTAGTCGACGCCGTCGAACGCCGACGCCGGGACGGTTTCGACGCCGCCGACCGAGATGGACCGCTCGGAACCGGAGGCTTCGGCGCCGACGACGAAGGCGTGCGCGAGAACCACGGCGCGGACGCCGCGGGCGCGGGCGTCGGCGCGGACCCGGTTCATCGCCGCGCCGAGGATCTCCGCGTGTGAGCGCGCCTCGGGCACGCCCAGGTCGGCGCGGGTGATCTCCGGCTCCAGGTAGGGGATGCCGTAGAAGGCGACGGTGCCGTGGGCATCGTCGAGCAGGACGGGCCGGTCGATCTGGGAGACCCGGGTGATCAGATGCAGCCCGCCCTCGGCGGCGAACGCCGCGCCCGCGCCCAGGCGGACGGGCGAGTCGTGGTTGCCGGACGTCGCGACGATGACGGCACCGGCCGCGCGGATCGCTTCGAGCCCCGCGTTGCACACCGCGACGGCATCGGCACTCGGGATGGAGCGGTCGTAGACGTCCCCGGCCACCACGACCACGTCGACGTGCCGCTCGGCGACGAGGTCGGCGAGGGCGGCGAGGGCCTGGGCCTGGTCGGACAGCAGATCCACACCGTGGAAGGTGCGGCCGATGTGCCAGTCCGAGGTGTGCAGGATCCGCATGCCGTCAGACCGTAGAGCAGCGCACCGACACGCCGTCGCCCGGTCCGGGTGAGCCTGTCGGTCCACTCGGGCATCATGCGCACCATGACGGCACTCACGGCACTGGCGTTGCTCGCGGCCCTCGCGCTCGGCGTGGTTGTCGGCTGGTTGCTGCACGCCGCCCGCAGCGGCGACCGCGCCGCGCGGGCGGAGGCCCAGCTCGCGGCCCTGCGCGAGAACGAGGGGCAGCTGCGGCAAGCGCTCGGCGCCGTGAGCGAGGACTCCGCCCGCCGCCATTCGGGCGCGATCGGTGAACAGGTCTCACGTCTCGTCGGACCCTTGCAGGAGGCAGTGGGGGCGCTCGCCCGGCAGGTGGAGCACGTCGAGCGCAACCGGGTGCACGCGTACGCCGGTCTCACCGAGCAGGTCGAAGGCATGCACCGCGCCTCGCAGCTGCTCTCGACGCAGACGCAGCAGCTGGTGACGGCCCTGCGCGCCCCGCAGGTGCGCGGACGGTGGGGCGAGATCCAGCTCGAACGCGTCGTCGAGCTCGCCGGCATGGTGCGGCACTGCGACTTCGACACCCAGGTCACCCGGGACGGGGTCCGCCCGGATCTGCTGGTGTATCTCGCCGGTGGCAAGCAGATCGTCGTGGATGCGAAGGTGCCGTTCGCCGCCTATCTCGACGCCGCCCAGGAGGAGGACGTCGCTCGGCGTGACCAGCACCTGGTGCGGCACGCCCGTCAGGTACGCACGCATGTCGACCAGCTCTCGGCGAAGGCCTATTGGGAATCGTTCGATCCGACGCCCGAGTTCGTGGTGCTGTTCGTTCCCGGCGACCCGTTCCTCGATGCGGCGCTGGCCGCGGATTCGGACCTGCTCGAGTACGCGTTCGCGCGGAACGTGATCCTGGCCACCCCCACCACCCTCGTGGCGCTGCTGCGCACCATCGCGCACACCTGGCGCCAGGAGGCCCTGTCGAAGGAGGCCGCGACGATCCACCAGCTCGGCCGGGAGCTGTATCAGCGGATCGGGGTCGTCGGCGGACACCTCGATCGGCTCGGGTCCCAGCTGGGCAAGGCCGTCGACTCGTTCAACCTGACCGTCGCGTCGATGGAGTCCCGGGTCGGGGTGACGGCCCGGAAGCTGAGCGAACTGGAGATCTTCGACGGCGAACACCCGGAGGTGCGACCGGTCGATGCGTGGCCGCGCCGCGTGACGCCGACGGATACTTCCGAGTCCGACGGTCCTGTCGACGAAGCAAGTTGACCCGAGGGGTCTAGTGTCGACATGTGTCTGCAACGCAACGTGCTCGCTCGGCGGTGCCGCTCGACATGCGGTCGGTGGCGCCCACTGTGCCTGGCGTCCCGTGGTGGGGCGCGGTCCTCGTCGCGGCGGGCTCGACCCTGCTCGGCTTCCTCATCGATGCGGCACGCGGTAACGAACTGGGTTCGGCGTTCTCCGCGTTCTACGTGCTCGGTTGCGTCGCGGCGGTAGCGGCCGTGCAGCATCGGGCGCTGTTCACCGCGATGGCCCAGCCGCCGCTGCTGCTGCTCGTCGCCGTTCCGATCGCGCAGGAGTTCCTCGTCGAATCCGGTGGTGGGGGCCTGAAGGACCTGGCGCTCAACGTGGCGTATCCGCTGGTGAACCGGTTCCCGGTGATGCTCACCGCCACGGTGGCGGTCCTGGTCGTCGGCGGGCTGCGGATCTTCCTGAGCCGGTCGCAGGTACCGGCTCCGGCCCGTCCGCGCCGGCGGGGCGCACGCGCCGCCGGGGCCCCGTCACGCGACTCGCAGCTGGACCGCGACGGTGGTGGGGCTGCGAAGCCGGCGCGGGGACGTCGCGCCCGTGCGGCCGCCCGACCCCCGGCCTCCACCAAGGCCAGCGTGCGACAAGTTGCAGACACGCGCGACAACCCGGTGGTGCGGCGCCGCACCACCGCCCCGGCTCCGGACGCGGCGCGCCGCGGCGCCGGCGAGCCGCCCGCGGCACCCGATGTCGCCTACCGGACCCGGCGGGCCGAACCGGCCCCACGACGGGCCGAACCCGCCCCACGACGGGCCGAACCGGCCCCACGGCGAGCCGAACCGGCCCCACGGCGGGGCGCCCCGA